>CAZAZO010000029.1:0-9384 GCA_964489675.1 Candidatus Woesearchaeota archaeon
ATTTTCTCTGTCATTCGTTGCTGTAGTCCAGTTACAGCAGATATTTCTTCCCCGCTTTTTGTCCTTATGGCAGTTGTTTTTTCTTGCTTCTCAGAAAGCTTTTGTTTTTTTGCTGTCTTTTCAACATAAGCTATTGTCCCGAGTGTCTTTTTTATTTTTTGTGATGTTGATTTTTTAGCAGCCATAGTGGCGGCTGTTAATGTCGTCTTCTCTTGTTTTGTTCCGCTTAAAACGTAAAAAGTAGCATAACGCTGTTCTTCCTCTGTTAGTAAATTCCAATCTGGCAACCACTTATTTACTAGGTCTATTATTTCTTCATTATACGGGAAAACTGCGGCAGACATTGTTACCCTCTTTGATGTTATTTTTGTCTTTCCTCGTTTAAATATTCCGCGATATTCAACCATCATGCTATCCATTACTGGTTCTACTTTTGCTTTTACTTTTTTTGTCGCATTGTATTTTTCATCAGCAGACATTTCATCTAATGTTGCCAACCTTGCATTTTGGTCAACATTTGTTCCATACCCCAATATATGGTCAACCATTAAATCATCTTCATTTTCAAGATTATATTCTACAATGGCTTTTGGTATCTGCGTTATAACTAATTCTGGGGTAGTTAATTTATTATTTATTTTTAAAGATTTAATACGAGAGACATTAACTTCTTTCTGCTGGCTCCCGAACCCGAACATCTGTCCATTGCCACCACGCGATTTTTTCAATCTAATCCTGTAGTCATACACCAACCCATTTATTTCTTGCTGTAAATTAGTAGCTATATCTTCTGACAAATAAGCTTCCCCTGTGTTTTCATCATAATACCTATCATAAACACTTTTCATATTATCAAACAAATCCTGATATGATAGAATATAATTATCAGCATTTTTCCCATTTAATAACCTCCCATTAGAAAGTATTCTGGGGATGACAACCCCCCTTAATAACTTTATTCCAGCTTTTGATACAGTCCCGCCACCTTTTTTCTCCCAAAACAGAGGTATAAGTGTTTCTATCCCCTTAAATTTCCACAAGTAAATTAACAATTCTTTTGTATTATCAACCATAGCCTGTTGATATAAAAGTAAAAGTTTCCACGCTTCTATTTTATACTTCCCATCAACCATTCTACCTAATTTAGTCTCTTCCAACATCTCTGTTGTTGTGTCTTTTTTTAATGGGAGTGTAATCGTTACCTCTTTATTTGGGGCTACGGGGACGATTGTTTCACCATCAAGCGTTTCTATTTCAAGCTCCTTTATAAGGGCAGCACGCCACGCGTTTTTAAAATTAGCTATCATCCCTATTCCAACTGCCCCCTGCATATAAGCAGCTGAAACAATTGCCATATCAGTAACCGAAAGCATTGAAAACACAGTATCAAGATGTTTAAAATACTCTAATCTTATTACAGCACTTAATTCTTTAAACTCATCCCCTTGCTGGTACTCTAATAATTCATCTACTAGTGATGAATCTTCATAATTACCCCCTTTGTAAAGAACAATAAGAGATGTTGTGTCCCCATCAAAGTCAGCCTGTTTATGCCCAAATACATCCTCTCCGTGCATTTCAACAGAACCCGCTATATTGTCTTTTATGTTACCTAGCTTCATTAGCTGGACACTAACAACATCGGGAGCAGGCTGCCTAATATCCAAATAATAAATATCATTTGTTTCTAACCACGCATTCATTGTATCAATATGCCTACGACCACTCCTAGAGCGAACAACGTCTACAAGAGCGCTATCTGTCCTATTAATATTTACTGTTCCTGGCTCTGTTATTTCCATTTTTATGTCAGGGCGTATCTTTAAATACGAACCATTTTTTGGGAATCTACCTGAAAAAAGCCCATCAATAATAAATTTATTTTTTATCTCTTCCTGTACTGCCCATAAAATATGTTTATGAGTATATCCGTCATCTAAATACTGCCCAGGCAGGGGTTGTATGAGGTTGTCAACCTCATCCCACGTCTGCTTTTCTTCTTTTGCCTTACTAATGAAGTATTGCTTGATAATACCAGCTTCATTTCGCATCCGAGTAAGTGCATTAATATATTTACTTGCAATACTTGTTAAGTGGTTATGCAAACTATTCCTAATATTATCATTTGGAATAAGGTCTGTCCACGTAATAGGGAATGCCACGCTTTTCTTTTCTTTCTGTGCTGGAATAAGAATATATCTTCTTGATTCTTCTGGCAATACTAGAGTATCTGTTGCAATTCTCCCTTTTAGTTGGAAAACACCCACCCCGCCATCTTTTTCTTTTGCCTCATCAAGCGTGCCTAATTTATCAATCCTCTTTCCTACTGCATCGTAAATAGCAACCATTCCACCTGTCATTTTAGTATAGGCGATTAAATTGTCAGGATTCCCTTTTTCAACAAAAAACAAGCCTGGCTCTGGGACAAATTCATTCCCCTTCATTACAAGATAATGTTCGCCATCTTCTCTATTGTACTTTTTTGACATTTCATCATTGCCACTACGATAACGTATAATTGTTTTTGCCTCTGTCATGGCGTTTCCACCAGGAACAGGTTGCCGCCCTATTATTTCTTCGTCTTTTGTTAGCGGCTTCTCACTAACAAGTATAGCTCCGTCAAAACGATATTTCTCTTTTAACCCCGCCATATAATCAACTAATTTAATTACTTTACTGGGCTCGTATTGGTCATCTATTCTTAATTCTACTCTACTTGAGTCCATTATCCTAACAGTAAATGGTCCAGACCCAACGGGTATCCACCCTGACGTATAATCTAGGTGTAACCGCCTAAAATGCTGTATAACATTATTCTCATGCACTAAATACTTATTATAACGCTGTTGTTTCCAAGCCTCATGTCTCGCTACCCATTGTGCCAATGCAAGCGGATTGGATTTGTAACTTGCTTTAATATTTTTTTGCATTTCTTCTAAAAGTTCGGATGTTAAATTCCCCTTTTCCACCTCGTCTTTAAAATAGTCAAGTGTTTTAACGTCGTCTCCAACCATCTCCATTATCCAATCGGGAATGCGATTAAAAACTATTTTAGGTTCTGTTCCTCCTGTTAGCCCCACAAAAGTAATCGGGTCTTGCTTAAATTTCTGTCCTATTTTATTTGCCATTGTTAAAAACAGCTTTGAAGTCCAATTAACATAAGCGTTAAATCCACGATATATGGCATTCCCCTCTACGTCTTCACCTATTTTAGCCATTTTAAAAACATCTTTTATGTATAAGAGAATATTGTCTGGTCCTGTTTTGTTAATAAGCTTGTCATACTCAACAAAAGACATTGGTTGTACATTAGATTCTTTTCTCCCGCTTCGCAAATTAACATCAGTGGGTTTTGGTAAAATATTAAATTGCTCTTTTCCAAGTGGGGCATTCTTGTTCGCATCCCAGTTTGTATAAACAAATTGATGTTTATCTTCTGTTTTTATAAAATTGCCATCTTGATGTTTTAGCCAAAAAAAGGTTGCATCATTTACCATCCTCATTTCATTAACATTATATCCCTCAATTTCTTTATCAAGGTAATCAAGAAAATCTTTTAATTCTGTATTATTAGCTTCTTCTACTAAAAGACGATATTCGTCTTTTGTTATTTCTTCGCCTATAAACCCCAATAAGATTTTATCTGCACTTACGGAATCTATTGTATGCACAGACCGAAGAGCCTCATCTCGGTTTGTCAATTCTTCCTGCATCAATCCTTCTGTAATAGCCTCACTATCTTGCAACACATTTGACACAAAAAGAACATCCCCAAGATAACTTATTCTATCGCCAGCCATTACTCGCATTCTTTGTCTAACCCCAAAGAAGTCAAATCGTGGTTTTGCCAATATTTTCTTTAAGCTAAATCCGCTATTTTCAATATACAGAGAAATACTATCTAAAGCAGCGTCTCTTCTCTTCTCTTCTCTTATTATTCTTCTTGCCGTCATATAAAGAGCAGCAAGATAGTCTTCCATATCAATGCCTATGTCATCATACAATTTATCATAAAGGTTGTTAAAACTTCTATTTATTTGCTTTTCATGGGCTACGCTACAATCATTCGCCATTACAGACACCTTTTCAATTGTTTGTCTAGCATACTTTCTAAATTAGCCGCTATTGTTTTTGTCATCCGCTGTTCTTCTTCTTCGGTTCTCGGCTTTGCCTTTAAAAGACTTTCTTCTGTCGGAATTTGTGAAGATGCAATTAAATCATGCTCCATTATCCATCTACCATAAAATTTTGTAGGTGGTTTCTTGGTAGAAGTATTTTCTTCGGGGTCAATAGGATAGCCTTCTCGAGTTTCTATCAGAAATGAGAACCCTTGTTTTTCCCAAAAGCCTTCTGAGCCAGGACTAGCTTCTATTTCAATCTTATCTCGCCCCTTTGCTTTCATTAATTTCTTAAAGGAATTAACAATTTGCGTTCCCATTCCTCTCCTTTGGATAGACTCATCCAACACAATTGTTCCAATTCTATTTTCATATCCAGGCTTAGCGGGAGCTCTTTCAATAGTAATACCCTTCATTTTACTAAATTCAGCTATTTCACCCTCTGCCTCTATAATATCTTTTCTATTCTGCTCTCTTTCTTGCTTGGCTTCAACAAAACCAAATTCTTTATTTAAATCTTTTCTAGCTAAAAAACTATCTGTTAAAATTTGTAATACTTCTTTATCAGATAGCTTACTTAATATCCAATTAGTAAAACGCTTCCACCAATTATAAGCTTCTCCCGCCTGCCTGACAGCCTGTTCCCCAACAGCTTGGACTAATTTCTCTATGCTTCCAAATCGCTTAATTGCCTCCTTGACCAATGGGGAATCTTTAAAATAATGAATATAATGATGGGCATATTCATGGGGCAAGGTATCTAATTTCTGATTTTTGGCATCTATTAAAACAGTCATTGCTTTAATATCGGCTTGACCAATTATTCTATCAACAGCATCTCTCTGATAGAGAAGTGGTTTTTTAGTATTATAATCATCAATATTTACCCTATACCCACCAGGTTCTCCAATCAAACCAGAAATGTGTTCAACATACTCTAATTTAATCCCAGGTATCTTTCTAAACTGCAAAAACAAAGTCCCAAGATTCTCACCAGTTGATATTTCTTCTCCCCCAGCATAAATCATTGCTGTTTTCTGGCTTCCCTGCGAAAGCTGCGTTATTTCTTTGCCTGAAAAATAAATATCAAAATCCCTCCCCTTTTCTTCTATAATTGTCTGTAATAATTTGTGGGCAATTACATTAAAGTAAGTGTACTCTATGTTGCTTCTATCATTCCTAACTTTACTAATATCTAAATATTCTGACCCCAGACTGTCTTTCAATAAAAGAGTATCGTACTTTAGGCTTTCTTTTACAAATAGAATATTTGAATCAGTTAATGATTTATATTTCATTAAATTTTTAACAATCATCTTTGCTATAAATATCCTATGCTGGGCAGCCTTAAGTTGGTCTATTTCTAATTGTATTGTTTTAATTATTTTCTGTTTAAGTAAAATAGCATGTTGTTTTGCTGACTTATAGCCTTTTCTTGTTCCAACACCCTCAAGTTGGCTAGGGGAAAACACTCTTAATGCGCCAACTTCCTTATCATAAGCTTGAGGGAAGAGTTTTACTGATATCGACCTGTTTATAGATTTAAGATTTTCCAGCGAAGTAGAAAAAGAATGCTCAACTTGTTCTTCAATTATATTCTCAAGCTCACCAGAATTATATATTTCAACTATTCTTTTCAGTTCTATAAAAAGGCGGCTTAACTTAGCCCTAAGTCTTTTTTGTAGATTAAGACTTTCGTTTGTCTGTCCTTGTATAGCAAGAATATTACCAGTGGTAATTGGCTCAATTAGGCTTATTTGTAGATTAAGACTTTCGTTAAGTCTTTCTTTAAATTCTCGAATAAAAGTTTCATCATTTCCTAAAATTGGTAATTTTATAAAAAATCCTGGATATTTTTTAACATGAACAACAGTTTTTAAAATACTCCCAATAGAAGACTTTTTCTCTTGTTTAAGTTTTTCAAAAAAGTCATTCTGAATTTCATGTATTAAAGCAGCGTCCTTTGCACCACCTTTGTGTTTTTTAAAATATGTTATATTCCCCCACGCAGATGGAGACAAAGGAAAATGACTTCTTTGCGTAATTGCTCGATTATTAAATCTTACTGATATTTTTCTATGTAATATATCCTCGCTATTAACAAATGTTTGTTCAACCCTGTACCTTAAATAAGCTTTTTCCTCTGCAAACCCCAACAGAAATTTATGTTGCAAATAAACTTTAACTTCATTTTCAAAATCCTGAACAGATATTGTTTTAATTGATTGGTTTTCTTCTAATATTTTAGTCCTAACATTATTTAAAATATTTAATTCAAATTTTTTTAAACCTTTTATTGCAATATTGTTTTTTATTGGAATTTTATTATCATAATGGCTTTTTAATAACCCGAATGACTTTAAATCTGGTGCTTCAGTTAAATAATTATTATTAGCCTCTAAATAGTTTATCTCTCCTTCTGAAAGTTGCTTGTAGGATATGCCACTCTCAGATTTTCTAATAGCGTCAAGCGCCTTATCAATGGTTGACTTTAAATTCCTTGTATTTGTTCTTAACCTTTTGAAAAGCCTTTCAGCGAATACATATTCTTTTAAAGTTTGATTAAAAACATTAACATCTTCGACTGCTTCAATAGGGTCATCAGTAAAAGTTAACTTAATTTTTGGATATAATTTCGTTAGTGCTTTCTTTATTTTTTCTGCCAAGACTTCATTAAATTGATAAAAATCTACTTCACTTCCACCTTCAAAAACCTTAACTTCTCCAATTCTTGTTTCTTTTGCCTTTGGCTCACCAATCAAGTGAATTAATTTTTCTATTACCTTTTTCTTTCCTCCGTTCTTCGCCAAGATAATATTGCCTTTTTTATTTGTTACAAACTCATCCCCAAGACCATATATTTTGATAATTTTATTAAGTTCAGTTGCGGTTTTATTAGATAAAAACTTAGGCAAATTGTCTATGTTTTTAGAAATAAGAGCTTTTAACTTAGCATGTTCTGCTGAGACCTCCTCCTCTATTTCTTTTTGAACCTTCTTTACCGCCTTCTTTTCGGCTTCTATGTAATCAACATTCCATGCTTCTTTTTCCATTACAGCCCGTCCAATAAGGCTCTCCATAATATTTGAAATATAGTCTTCAATGTCGCCAGTAAACTCAACCCCACTAAACTGTTTGCTTATTTCTAAATTTAATTGCTTTCTTTCAATGCTACTTGCTTCTTTAAGGAAGTTATCAGGAGTTAATGACCTACCCTCGCTATCTATCATATTATTTTTTCTAATAAAGTCATTAGTAATGCGTTTAGTGGTGTCTCCAAATATCTCAGCTGCCAGTCTTTTATCCTTTATCTCAATACGACTGGTCTGCTTTTTGCTTTCCATTTCAGCACCCTCGACAATTGTCTTAATGTCTATTTTACCAGATGCCACATAACCAGCAATTGCATTATACTTATTAGGAGATGTCTTTCTTAAATTGTCAATCCACCCCTTTACCCCATGGCTTATTTTAGACAACCTATTCCTTATTAGTGCATTAACAGTAGAGACTTCTTCAATGCTTAGCCCATTTAATGCCTTTGCTCCAAATTCTTTTAAAGTGTCAATAATGTCATCAGCAGCTTGCCATGCGGTACTTTTCCCCGATGCTGCTTTTTGCCGCTTTCTCTCCCACTTTAAAGTAGCTGCTGATTCTGGGTCTTTGGGGTCCTCTATTAGCACAACCCTCTTGGTTGAGGGTCTCATTTTATTTCTAATATAATTAGCTGGAGTTGCTACTGTTTTTTCTGTTTGTATATCTTCTCTTGTCGCTTGCCCCCATTCAGCAGCCTTATTACTATTGAGAAATTGAGCTCTTTCAAGAAACTCCTGGAAAAGCTTCTTTTCTTCTTGGGCTTCATTATGGATGGCTTCGTCTTCTTCAGTATAGCGACTTGGGTCTGCCTTGCCGTACTTTTTCTCCATTTCTTTATCAAATAAACTATGTCTTTCCTCTACCCAGTTTGCTACATTATCAACATTGCCAGCAAAGTCATGAACAATCTCTTCCTGCTCCCTCGCTATTGCTTGTCGTAATTCTTTAGTAAAACCCTCTTTCTTCGCTGTCGCATCCCTGCCTGCCCACTCTTGCATTCTGGCGAACATATTTGCTGCACTTTCATCTGTTAAATATCTCGACACACCAGCTATCCCAGCCATAAAGGTTGACATCCCAGCACCACCCCAAAACCCACCAGCAAACTCAGCAACCCCTTGCCCACTTGCTCCCAATATATCGCCAACGGTATGATTGTTAAATCCAAGCTCACTTATTCTTTGGTTTACTCCCTGTAGCCACTCTTCCGCTCCTTCTTGAATAGCCTGATTTGGGATAACAAGAGCGGTTTTTGCAAAGTCGCCAAATGTTTTTGCTTTTCTTAGTTTGCTTATATAACGCCCAGTGCCATTATAATACTTAGATTTGTTTTTAAATAAAGTACTTTGAAGCCCCCTTGCTTTCCCCAAACCAACTGCTTTAAGCACACTATTTAACCGTAAGTTTTCTAAGTAGGCATTTACAAATCCTGTTTGCATAGCAGACGCAGACGCTAGTCGTATCGCATCTTCTTTACTATACCCGCGCTTTATTAAGTCTTCGTATACTTCATTATACTGCATTCCCCCTTCAGCCACAACCATTAATCCAAACGCCAAAGCATCCCCCAAGCCAGGCATTACCTTATTACCCAACCCCCTTGCTACAAGCTGGGTCCCGATAAATCCAGCAGCATTTCCAATACTAGACCCTATCAGCCTCGGGTTAAAGAAATCAGCAATATCCATATTGGCAGCATTTTCTCCCTCCCATGCCTGATGTGCCAATAATCGCGGATTGCTATTTATTGCTTTTTTAGTGCTTTCATTTGCAATTTGTCTATATTTATCTGCCCACTCCCACAGAGGGTGGTCAGTGGGCTTTTGATAAAGTAAGTCGCCCCCATACTTTTTAGGAACATATGACGGCATCCCAGGACCAAGTTCTCTTTTGTCATGCGCTGCGCCTATCAACATTTGCAAAGCACCTGGGGGGGCTGGCTTCATTCTTTGCCCAAGCAACTGCAAACTAGCAACAAAACTCCCACTAAAACCACCAACTATATCTGGTGCCACTTTAGCAGCAACAGTTGGGTTTGTTTTAAACATGTGAGCAACAACTTCTTCGTTATCCATCTCAGAAAAAGCACCCAGCAATTCTGGTTTTTGTGTTCTAATTTGCCTCAAATATGACGAGGCAAGCTGGTCTATTGTATATTTCGGCATTTTTT
>CAZAZO010000030.1:0-9159 GCA_964489675.1 Candidatus Woesearchaeota archaeon
CCCGGCCCCGGGGCCGCAACTAACCCTTCCAAATAAACTTATCCAAAGAATCTTTGAGCTTTTCTCGTCTATTATTATGTTCTTCTAGAATTTTTGTTAGTTTTTCAATAAGCATGGCTTTAACTTCTCCGCTTAGGAGCTCACCTTTTGAATATTTATCATATATTTCTGCTAATTTATTGTCGTCTTCTTCAAAATATCTAAGCCATTGACATGCAACGTCTTTTTCCACGTTTCCGCCTTTTTCTCTATGCTCTTCAACTGTTATTTGTCCTCCACTAAAGGCGTGTTTGTTAATTTTCTTTTTTACTGTTTTAGCGTTATCGGTCATAATAATCATTTTTTCAGACTCAGTGCTACTTCCCTTGCCATCTGCTCCGGTTAGGGGGGACATAAATTTGGCATGAAGTATGGAGGGTTTATAGTAGCCTAGTTTTTCCACAACATCTCTGGATATTCTAAAGTGGGGGTCTTGGTCTACTGCTAGGGGGATTAGGCATCTTTGTTTTTCTCCACTTAAAACTGAAGGCAGGAATACTGGTACTGTCTGCATAGCTGTATAAAAAATACTTCCGATATTGTTTGAGTCTGTAAATCCAAAACTGGCTTTGATAGTTGAAAATGTTATTTTTTTAGCAACTTTTACGGCTTCAGGGTACATGATCCCAGCGTGATGCGTGTCAATAATAAAGTGAGTTTTTTTAGGATTAAATCCAATGGCAGCTACATCTAGCATATTTTCTCTTGTCCATTCTTGAATTTCTTCAAATGTTTTGTTTTTGTATAAGAATTTTTCATCATCTGTGAATTGAAACCATAATTCAATATCAAATTTATCTTGTAGCCATTTGGCAAAGCTCCAGATTGTATAATGTCCTAAATGAATAGGCCCGCTGGGTCCAGCTCCCGTATATAAGAATACTTTTTTTCCGGATTCATAATCGTCTAAGAATTTTTCTAAATCTCTGTGTGCGAAAAAGATTCCTCGTCTAATAAAGGGATGAACTTCTCCTGCGATTTTTTCAATTCGCTCAATTAGTTTTTTGTCAATAGGTTTTATGCCAAACTCTTTGATTAGCTTGCCATAGTCTACGTCGCCTTGGACATCATACGGATTTACAACCACATCTTTGCTCATGATTTATCTTCGTTATTGGGATTTATAAAGTTTTGTTGAATATTGCACAACTTAATAAGAGAACGAACAAAAACTTTTAGAAGATTTCATGGAAGTGTAGAAAGTGCCGATTCTATAATGAAAGGTTGTGTAATCTTCTATAATTTTATTAGAAAACATCAGTCGATTAGGTGCTGTCCTTATGAGTTAGCTACTAATTTGAAATTGAGGGAAAATAATAAGTGGTTAGAATTAATTAAGATGGCAAAGATAAAATAGTTGTTTCGATGCGCAACACTTCTAAATTATTCATCAGGAAAGATTATTTATTTCCGCTTTGGTCAGTAAATCTTCATCTGAATTTGGATACTTTGCGAGTAAATCTCGGGCTTTATCTAAGGCAGCTATATAATCAATTAAACGAGAATCTTTTCCTTCAAGAATTGACCTATATGTATCTTCAGTCATTTTTCTCGAAGTAACTTCATTTATAATTCCTTTAAATATATCCATGCCTGAATAGATAGGATCACAAGTAATTAGAAATTCTGGGTTCTCCCCTTTATACCTACGAAAATGTGGAAGGCGAAACATTAAAAGCTTATCAACGGTTCTTCCAACAAAACTATCATCATATCTAGCTGTATCTATCCCTTTTATATATTTATAGCCAGGAGAAGTTCCTCTACTTGCATATACTGGATGTTTACCCTCATTTGTATAGACCCCATTTAACACTCTTTTCTTTTTTTTTATCCAATCTCCAACATTCTGCCACAAGAGATTCAAGATATGCATGCAAGGGAGTGTCTCTAAAATGTTGATAGAAAACTCGCCCATTATCCCACCCGTTCTTTCTTGCAGCATCAGTTGCGGGAGGATCTATTTTCTCTCTATCTAAACTAACAACCCCTGGACATTCCCTATTATAAATTCTCAACTCATTATCATTTAAATCCGAAAAAGATTTCTTCTTTAAATCATATCGGTAACTAAATGAACCATGACGATCAAGTCTACTTTGTGCAGCCTCATATTCTCTCTGTGCCCTATCTCTTGTTTCAGTATCTTTTTCAATCAATAGTTGAATTTTCTTATCTAAAGGGGTTATATTTACCATAATCAAGTAGTATCTATCTTTCTTATATATCTAAGCCCCCCACTTATAGGGGCTTATAGAAAGATTTATATAATTTGAAAATTTGTTCTATATATGTTAGAACAACTTAAAAAAATTGGATTAACAACTGGAGAAGCAAAGGTATATCTTGCATTATTTGATTTAAAGGAAGGTACGAAATACACAATAGCCAAGAAAGCTAAGGTTTCAGCTTCAAAAGTTTATGAAATTTTGGATAGGCTAATAGAAAAGGGCCTAGTCTCTTATATATCTAAAAATAATGTAAAGAGATATCATCCCGAAAATCCTAATAAGTTAAAACAATATCTTTCTAAGAAAGAAAAGGAAATAAAACAAGAACAAGAAATCCTTAATCAGTTTTTACCAACTCTTCTGGCAAAGTCTCAAACAGAACAAATATCTCTAAATGTCAGAGTTTTTGAAGGATATAATGGAATAAAAAGTGTTTTAGAAGAAATTGGGAAAGAGTTAGATAAAAAAAGCGAATGGGTTGCTATGGGCATTCGCTCCTCAAAAAAAGAGCTTTTCAATAATTTATGGATTCACTTTCACAAAGAAAGGGCTAATAGAAGAGTAGGGTGTAGATTTATTTTTACAGATAAAAACACAAGTTACTACAAAACTCTTTCATCTCTCAAATTCACTAATACAAGAGTGATAAAACAAATTACCCCCTCAGGATTAGCAATCTACAATAATAAGGTTATGATATTTTCTTATACCGAAGAGAATGTTTCTTGCATCTTAATAGAAGATAAAGGCATCTCTGATTCTTTTAAAGAATTTTTTAATGGAATTTGGAAGATTTCTAGCTAAAAAAACCAGTCCAAGTTTTTTAAAATAATATTTTACCACCCTCCAACTTAACAATCTAGTTGAATATAAATATTTAAAAACAGCAAGTCCGTCTATATCGCATGGTAAAAAAAGAGATATTTGTCTTATTGATTTGTTTTACATTGGCCTCGCTGGTGTCAGCTCAGCTTTCGGTTTCGGAAACAGATGATGTTTATAACTTGGGAGATAGGCTTTATGTTTCTATCGACGGTATTGTGGGTGCAGACTCTGGGAATTTAAATTTGAATCTTGTGTGTGGTAATTCTACTACTAATCTTTTGAAAATATCTGCTAGGGCTTTTCCTAAGGGAGAGGGGTCTTCTTATTCTCTTCCGTATAAAATAATTTCAGCAGATGACTTAGAAATATCTGATATAGGTCGAGTTGTTGGTGAATGTAATTTGCAGGCCTCACTGGGATCACAGAGCGCTTCGGGTGCGACTTTTAAGATAAGTGATAATATTATTGTAGCAGCATCTTCTGATAAGAAATATTATAATCCTGGAGAGACTATGACTCTTTTGATTGGCGTTGAAAAAGAAAATGGGGCTGAATATTCGGGGGAAATTAGATTGTCTAACTTTACAGAGGATCTTGTTTTGATAGAGAATGAAAAGAAGCTGGAAGTAGAAATTGACAGTGATTTGGCGGCAGGAGAATATATGATTAATTTTGATCTTGAGGATGGTCAGGGTAATGTAGGTTCAGAATCTTTGTTGTTTAATGTTAACCAGGTTGCGTCTAAGATTGGATTTGGGGTTAATAAATTAGAGATATATCCTGGAGAAAGTGTTTCAATTAGTGGAGAGGTGTTGGACCAGAGTGGAGAACTTATGTATGAAACTATTGATTTTGAGATAACGTCTCCTAGGGGCCTTGTAATTACTGAGACTCTTCAAATAGGAGAAGATATATTAGATGTTTCTTTCCCGTATAATTCTACTAAGGGAGAGTGGAGGATTGTTGCAACGTCGGCTGGACTCAGGGATGAGCTTGAAATTGAGATTTTGCCAAGTTCTCATTTAATATATGATATTTCAAGCAATATTTTGACTGTAACAAATATAGGCAACGAGCTTTTTGATGGATATTTTAATATAACAATCGCAGGAGAGCAAAGAAGGGTTTTTGCGAGATTAGAGCCGGCTGAATCTGGTCAGTTTGAGTTGTCTGCTCCTTCGGGTGACTATGAAATTAATTTAAATGATGGAAAGTCTACATTTGCAGGATCTACCTTTTTGACGGGCAATGCTGTTTCTGTTAAAGACTTAAATGGGGGGGTTGGTTTTTGGGTTCCTCTTATGTGGTTAATTTTAGTTGCTGTATTGGGAATAGGGGGATATATCCTTATTCAGAAAAATCCTAAAACAAAAAAGATTAGTGAGAAATTTCCTCGAGTGAAGAAAATAAAAGAGAACATGAAGTCAAAGGCTCCTAAAAAATATACAAAAGAAGTTTCAAAGACGCTTAATTTTACGACGAAGTCACCGGAAGTACAAAGTATTGATGAGAAAAACTATAAGACAGATGACTCAACAATGAAGGACTTGACTTTGAATAAATTAAAATCGGCAGAGTCTTCACTTGTCTTGAAGGGAGAAAAGATTTCGGGTAGTGTTTTGGCGCTTAAAATATGAGCAGTTAAATGAACATTCAAAGCAGAATCTGGAGAGTATAATTGATATAGCGAAGGGTTCTCATGCTGTAATTGATAAGAGAAGTAATTACATATTTTTATTATTTGTTCCGCAGGTCACAAAGACATATAGAAATGAATTACTTGCTACTAAGACTGGTATTCAAATACTGGAAGCTTTAACGGCATTTAATAAGAAGTATAAACAAAAGATATTGTTTAATATGGGAATTAATAGCGGGGAAATGGTAATTTCTAAGTCTGCTGGCAAGATAAAATATACTTCGCTTGGAAATACATTGTCGTTTGCAAAAAGGCTGAGTGATACATCTAATGCAAAGTTGATTATAAATGACGAGGTTAGAAAGAAGTTGCTTAGAGATTTGAAAGTAGAAAAGCATGTGACACTGAATGAGAAGCAGACATTTTCAGTAATTTCCATAAAAGACAGAGAAGCTAACCAAGAAAAGCTAAAAGATCTATTGAAGCGGATGTAGGATGGAGGTTGTTGGGTTTTTTAAGATACATAAGACCGCTTTCTCCCCCGTTTTATTAAGGGGATATAAGTGGACTAGAGATGAAAAAAACATAAGAAGAGGTTTGAGATGATAAAGTATGTATTTTTTGATTTTGATGGGACGATTTCTGATGCTAGAAAACTGGCCTATGATAAGTGGGAAGAGACTTTTGATGAGTTGGGTTTTTCATATTCAAAGAAGAAACTGCATCATTTCATTGGGGCTAAGACTGTAAAAATTTTGCAAGGCACGGGTGTTCCAAAAAGTAAGTTGGGGGCTGTTAGAAAAACATTTTATAAAAAGTTTATAGCTGGAGCTACTAAGAAAAATTTGAAATTGTGTGTTAGTTTAAAGCCACTTTATCAGTTAAAAGAGGATGGTTATAAGCTAGTAGTTTTATCAAATGCTAGAAAGAAATATTTGACGACTTCTATTAAGAATTTGGGCATGGGTGATCTATTTTGTGGGGTTTATGGTTCAAGGCCGAATAAAACTAAGGATAAGATTTTGAGGAAGTTGTTTAGAAAGTATAAGATTAAGGCAAAGGAAGTTGTTTATGTAGGGGATAGATTTAGTGATATTGAGTATGCTCATAAGGCGCATTGTCATGCTGTTGCAATTCATAATAAATGTGCATGGTCAACAAAAAAAGAAATTTTAGCAGAAGAGCCTGACTTTATTATTAGTGATTTTAAGGGATTAAAGGAATTGGTTGAGAAGTTGAATAGTTAACTATATTTAGGAGCCTTTTCTTTTTGGAGTATGAAAAATAGATCCGGTGATGTTTCATATTGTGGAGTAGATAAAAACAAAATAATTAATGCTTCACCAATCTTAAATAAAATAAATCTTAAGCATTTTTACAATTGGCTTACAGAAAGGTATGAAATACACGTTAAAAAAGATATAAAGCGCTTATCAAAACCATGGACTAACGACCCCGTATTGCAAAAATATAAATTCTGCAATGTAAGACGGGAGCATGATCGGGAGTCTCGATGGCTGATAAAAAATATTGTAAATTCAGGCTTGTCGTATGAAAATAAACTTCTAAATATAATTCTTTTCAGGCTAATAAATAAATCTGAGACGATTAAAATTTTCGGATTAATTGATTTTAATGAATTGAACTTAGATAATTTAAGATATAAATTGGAAAATTTTGCCAGGCAAAATAGAAATTATGTTTATTTTTCTAATGCATTTTTTATGTCTGGCCCAAAGACTGCAGCAAATAAGATTTTCAGACATGAAAACAATATGGTGATAAAGATGATGCTTTTGGTTAAGAAATATAGAGATATGGGACTTATTGAAAAAATTAATATGGCTAAATCACAAAAAGATGTGTTTCAAGAATTTCTATTAATGCCAGGAATAGGTAATTTTTTAGCATATCAAATATTTGTAGATTTTACATATATGAAAGATTTTCCATTTAGCGAAAATGAGTTTGTGGTATCGGGTCCTGGCTGCAGAAAAGGTCTTAATCTGTTGTTTGATTTTTGCGATGACTTGACTGATGAAGAGTTGCTATTTTGGTTAAGGGATAATCAAATGAGTATTTTAGATGAGTTCGGATATGACCCAGATAAATTGTTTTCAGATTTGCCAAAAGAAGACAGATATTTGAATATAATGTCTTTGGAAAACTGTATGTGTGAACTCTCAAAATATATCCGTGCTATAACAAATACTGGAAGGCCCCGGATTAGGTATGGTGGAGGATAAAAAAATAAAAATAAAATAAATTGTTGATATGAGGATGCTTCTAGCTCTTTCAGTATATTTACAGTAGGGGTTTTACAAAACCTCTGCCATCTTTTAGAGTATCTAATCTTTTTGCTCTATCCTGTTTCATGCTTTCTTCGTAAAGAGCTTTTGATATAGCCTGAGATTCTTCATGGTATGCTTGGATTCTATCTTGAAGTTCTGGAGTAAGTGTTTTTACATTCTCATTTATTCTTCCAACCATTTTTGATCTAGATTCTAAAAATTTGCTTTGTGCCTCTTCTGTAGCCCAGTATGCATTCCCGACTCTACGCAAAGAATCAATCTTTCCATCTTTATCAGCGTCAAAGGGATAAAGATCTATTGGATATCCTTCATTTAGACCATAATCTGTAATATAAGTTGTTTGTTGGCCATAATCTATTTCATCAGCTCTAGGAATATATTTCACCTTAGCTACACTTTTTCTACCAGCACATGAGGAAACTCCATAGGTAGTAGCCCCAACTAGCATAGCAGATAGCCCTATATTAAACATAGTTTTTAACATTTCTTTTCCTTTCATAAAAATACTACATATACATCCTTTTTAAACCTTTCGGTTGTGTTGTGTCTAGAAAGGAGTAACATATCTAAGTAATCAAATCAGATAAGCAAACCCAATTCCGTATGCTGCAAAGGCTAGGGTTCTGGGTAGGATCCCCCAAAAGATAAATTCTTTCCATCTAAATCCAATTGCTCCAAATACCATGGGCAAATATGGTAGTGGGAAGACTGCTGCTAATAAGAGAAATATTTTCCCGTATCTATTGACTCCTTCAATTATTTTTTCTATATCTTTTTTCTTGAAAAGAACTCTTGCAATACTGAATAGATATCTTTTTCCTATAAAAAATCCGAGGGCGGAGCCGATTAGAGATCCACAAATGGCATATAATATAACATGGTACAAATTCATCCCAGCACTAATGGCAGAAATCATTACGAAAAATGAGGAAACAAAATTAGGGAAACTGTCTAGAAATCCCGTTAAAAGAGTGATTCCTACTGGGTTTAGAGAGTACCTAAGAATGCTGTTTTCTATTTCTCCGACATTAAATAAACTATAAGTGAACATTCCAAGAACAAAGGCTGAAACAGCTATAGCTACGAATTCTATTACCTCTTTTTCTAGTTCCTCTTTTGTTTTTTTCATTGAATTTGCGCAAGTGCGTTTACAATATTAATTTCAAGGTCTGGATTTTTACTCCTAAACTTATTAAATAATTCTTGAACCTTTTTATTTCTTTCTACTTTTGTTCCTTTGATGTTTTTGAGATTTGCATAAGTTTTAATTTCAGCGTCGCTGTGAAAATAAAGGGGGCATATTAGCTTACTGTTTTTTGGTTTTTTGCCTGTAAATTTACCCTTTAATATATTTCCAAAGATATCTTCTGCAGCACTTGAAAGATTTTCACTTGAGCAATTAGGCTTAGTGCTTTCTTCTACTATGAACTTTTTTTCTAGAATTGATATTAGAACAGTTGTGTTTATGTCACCTGATTTTTTTAGTTTGAATTTTTTGTCTTTGGGCAGCATTCCGTATTTGCGAATAGTTCTGAATACTTTTCTTTCAAAATAATTAATGAATTCGCTTTTTGTGAGCTTTCGCTGGTTTGTAAATTCCCAGGCGTAGTTTTTTGAGGGCATGGGAGAATACGGGTGGGGGGGTTTTTAAGAATATTTGTGGGTGTGGATTGTTAAGTTAGCGGGTGCTAATTAAGGTAAAAAAATTATATTATTACCTTAACTAAGGTTAATTAAGGTTAAAATATTTATAAATTTCCTTAATTAAGGTTAATTAAGATTCAATTTTTTAAAATTAATCTTAATTAAGGTAAATTAACCTTAATTAACCTTAATTAATTTTTATATTTGTATTATCCAAAACCAAACGACATACTTGATAAATATATGAATATTTTACATATAATTTTGTCAGGAAATATATTAATGTGACTTTTGGGCAGTATTGTATTGTGTTTTTTAAACACATACTACAGTTTTTAGAGGATCATTTATATATTATTTTTATAGATGTTAGACTATAAACACCTCCTCTTTATGTTTCTCATAAGAATATCTCTAATACTGGAATTTTTAGGTAAAAATTACCTTTTTTTTCTTTTTATATTTCAGC
>CAZAZO010000031.1:0-9011 GCA_964489675.1 Candidatus Woesearchaeota archaeon
CAGAGTTTATATTTAAACACGCAAATGGTACTCTGCAGTTCTTTATATATGACCGAGATCAGTCAACATCAGGACATCAAATAAGGACATTGGCAAACTCTGCTACTTTGTCTGATACTACATGGCACCACGTTGTTGCAACATATAGTGGCAATGGTTCACACACAGGATTGAAAGTATATACTGATGGATCTGAAACTACAGCAACACAAAGCACTTTAAATTCATACACTAGAGTAAGAAATACTGCAACCCCACTAACTCTTGGTGCAACCCAGGACCTAGCAAACGCCAACAGAGTCTTTGAGGACAGAATGGCGGACTGTGTTGTTTTTAGTAAGGAATTATCTTCATCAGAAGTTACAGAACTATACAACTCTGGAAAGGTCATAAACATTCGCAACCACTCTGCATTTGCAAATGTTGTCTCTTGGTGGAAAATGGGAGATGATGAAGATACAAGTAGTTCCGGAGGCATTAAAGATTATGTTTCTGGTCACCATGGAACTTTAACTAATGGTGCATCTATTATTGACGAAACGGGACTTTCTAGTGATCCTTTGGACTCTCTAAAAACAAGTGCTTCTGGTAGTTTAGGTATAGGAATTGAAAGTCCAGATGAAGCATTGCATGTCTATGGTAGTACAAAACTTGAGGGTCCACTAATTCTAAAAGAAAGAACGTATGACCCAGATAATCCAGCAGAGGGAAATTCAGTTATATGGATGTCTAATGGCCATGCTTCGGGCGATGATGGAGACATTATGGTTAAGATTACAGCCGGAGGAGTCACCAAAACTGTAACATTAGTGGATTTCAGCGCTTCGTAAAAATACTTTACAAAATTACAAACAAGTGGTATAAATAATTTATGATTAGAATTATTGGTAAAATACCACACAGTGTAACTGTAGCATGCTCAGGTGGCTTAGACTCTATGGTTTTTACGCATTTTTTACGTCAAGGTCGTAGGAGCGTTAATCTTGCTTATTTTAATCACGACACCCATCATTCATATAAAGCACAAGAATTTGTAGAAAAATTTGCAGAAGACAACAAACTAAATCTATTTATTGGTAGAGTACAGGGACGTAAAGGAAAAAGATCCTTGGAAGAGTTTTGGAGGGATGAAAGATATGATTTCTTGCAGCGTATTGGCGGCAACTATACTATTACTTGTCATCATCTCGACGATTGCGTAGAGACATGGCTCATGTCTTCTTTTCATGGACAGAGTAAGTTAATACCCTACCAGAGGAATAGTAATATCTTTCGACCTTTTCTGATGACTTCAAGAAAATCTATAAAACAATACGCAGAGAGAAAATGTGTAGAGTGGATTGAAGATCCTTCAAATCAAAAAACAAACTTTATGAGAAACCACGTAAGACATAATCTTATGCCTCATGTTCTGGTTGTCAATCCTGGAATAAGGAGCACTATAAGGAAAAAATTGATTGAAAGTTACCTGTAACTCATGTTATAAAATATTATGGGCCCATAGCTCAATTGGTTAGAGCAACGGTCTCATAAACCGTCGGTTCCCGGTTCAAGTCCGGGTGGGCCCACCAATCAAGATAAGGAGAAAAAAATGATTGTAGAAAAGTTAAAGAACATTTTAGAGGAATTAGCGCAAGCTGAAGAAGATGCGCTAAAATGCGAATCCGGAAACGCATCGGCTGGAAGAAGACTTCGTAAGATCGCGATGTCTGCAGTCAAGGAGCTTAAGGAATTACGCACATTGGTGTTGGAGCAAAATAAGTGAAAGATTATTTTTGGGGATCTAAAGAGGCAGATGAAGAAGCTAACCCAGTATCTGTGCACGAAACTGCATCAGAAACAAAGGCGCATGCATCTACAGATAATAACGTGGTTGATTTTGCCCATAACAGAATCTATTTTTATTCAGGAGTCACGAGGCCAAAAGTCTTACAACTTAACAAGGGGCTTTTTAATTTGAATGTAAATATGATTTCCAAAACAACACCGCTTGAGTATGACCCGCCGCCAATTAAGTTACATATCAATAGCTATGGAGGTTCTGTCTTTGCTGGCCTTGCAGCGGTCGATTATATAAAAAACTCAAGAGTACCAGTTCATTCGGTTATTGACGGCTGCGCAGCTTCAGCCGCGACCTTAATGTCTTGTGTTGCTGAAAGAAGATATATGCACAAGAATGCATGTATGTTAGTGCACCAACTTTCGGGGATGATGTGGGGTAAATTTCAGGAGATGGAAGATGACTTTGAAAACTCGAAGATGTTGATGGAAAAAATTAAGTCCATTTACAATGAACACACAAGGATACCAAAGCGCGAGATGGATAAAATTTTAAAGCATGATTTGTGGTGGGAAGCCGAAAAGTGCTTAGAATTCGGCTTGGTAGACGAACTGATATAAGAGGTAATAAAATAGATGAGAGATTTAACAAAAGAAGAGTCACATGAAATAATATTAGAATTAATTGGAAAAGAGTACGAATTCTTAAATTATAAAAATCACAGAAAACATAAATTAACGGAAAATACATATAGATTTACAGTCGATTTTATATCTTTAGATTTTCTCTTGAAAGCGATGGAGCATGAAAAAATAAAGAATGTTTTTTTTAATCCATCCGCTCCACCTCCTGGTGGTTCTGTCGACGGGATATCTCTTAGGTATAAAATTTATTTAAGTTATTATCAAATAAAGGAGTGAGAATAGATGCCAACATATAAGAGAATACAAAACAGACTACACAAAATAAAGATGGAAATCATGGAAATAGAGAAGGTGATAGAACATGCTGAGAAAAGCGGTAAACCTCATTTTGCTAGTCGACTTAGAATGATGATAGAAAAAAAGATAGAGAAAATCAGTTCTTTATCGGAGGAGTTTTAAGTTTAGATTTGCCGGTATACATTTGTGATACTTCATATAAAAATATCGCAGATGAATCCCAACTCGTCATTATTGAAACATTCGAAAATTTATGTGCAGCCCAAAGTACACCCACCATTTTATTATTTAAATCCATAACTACAGACCCTGAAGATCCTCCTATTGCTGGTATGGAGGTTAGGGAGCTTGACGCGTCAATCTGGCCGCTATATATGCCTGTTAAAATAGGTGCTACGGGAGGGTGGTGTATACCAGAAGGTGATCCAATATAGTACAATTCTTGTCCAGCTCTGGGTCTAAAGATGGAAAAACTAACACCTTTCTGCTTCAGGGTGGGCACCCAAAGTGCACACATATCAACTGAACCTCTACCATCATCAGCACTAGATTTAATAACATGAGTATTGTGTTCTTTACCAGAATAATCAATAACAGTAACTTCTTCGGAATATACTGATATTTTGTCCTTATCAACATCAGATTCACAAACATGTCCAGCAGTCACTACAATTGATTCATCTTCAATAAGATTAACTAGCATACCACTACCCATTGAATGGTATTGTCCTACTGGGCAATTTTGTTTAAACTTTTCTGTACATTGGATTATCTTTATTGAGTGATACACTTTCACATAACTTTTAAAAGGCGGTATTACCTTTCTTTGTAGATTTATATTACTGCAACTAAAAAACAGTGGAAAAAATAAAATTAATAAAAGTTTGCTTTTCTTCAACATACATAATAAATATATAAGAAAAAAGATTTTTTTTAAAAGGAGAAAAAAATGGATCTCATCTTAACAACCATAACGGTAGTTGGTCTAGCCCTGTGTGGAGTTGATAAAAGCACTATCCAAGAGAATTTGGAAGTTACAAAAAAGCAGACCCTATCTTCGGAAAAGGTAGTAGTATACAAAAAGGTACCAACCAAGTGGATAAAAATTAATAAAAATTCTAATTAATAGTGATAATATAATCAAAAGGAATAATTTTGGCTAAAAAGACTTACGTTTTAGACACCAGTGTCTATCTTACCGACTCTAATTGTATAAATTCATTTCAAAATAATGACATAGTGATACCATTAAAGGTCTTAGAAGAGATAGATAAGCACAAAAAGAGACAAGATTCTGTCGGATCTCAAGCAAGATCCATAATAAGAAAACTTGATGCCCTTAGAGACAAAGGTAGTTTATCTAAAGGTGTTCGAATTGAAAAGGGATTTGGATTAGTTAGAGTATCATCATATAATCCCTTGTGCTTACCAGACGATCTAGATCTGGAAGATTCAGATAATCAAATAATCGCAACGGCGCTGTCGGAGCAAGAAATTGCACCAAAGTCTAGAAAGGTTGTAGTTGTCTCGCGCGACATAAATATGCGCGTCAAGTGCGATTCACTAGGATTATTAACAGAAGATTACCAAGCAGAACAAGTGGTAGAAAACTCAGAAGGATTATATACAGGCCGCTCAGAAATTTTGGTAGATGAGCAGGAAGTTGATAGATTCTATGCAGGAGAAGATATACTCATCGAAGCAGAAGAGTATACGTTGCACCCGAACCAATTTGTAATGCTAATATCAAATTCAAATGATAAAAAAACAGCACTAGCCAGATTTATTAATTATAACACGCCCCTCCAAAAGATTGTAAAGAGCAATCAAAGTATATGGAATACAAACCCTAGAAACAAGGAACAACAATTCGCCTTCGACCTCTTGATGGACGAAAGAGTACCAGTGATATCTCTGGTAGGTAAAGCAGGTTCAGGAAAAACCCTCCTAGCTTTAGCTGCTGGCCTGGAGCAGACTTTCGGACAAAACGCTACGTATAAAAAGATAGTGGTTACAAAACCAGTAGAGCCAGTAGGTAAGGATATAGGTTTTTTGCCGGGAACGATGGAAGACAAAATGTTGCCTTGGTTGGCCCCTATCCAAGATAACCTTCAGTTTTTAATGGGAGATGATAAGGCGACTTTAGAGCTGTACATGGAAAAGGGTCAAATTGAGGTCGAGGCCATGACTTTCATACGAGGTAGGTCGATATCTAATGCATTTATAGTTATAGACGAAGTTCAGAATATGACTCAGCACGAAATCAAGACTGTCTTGACTCGTGTAGGGGAAGGTACCAAAATCGTCCTTACAGGCGATATTGAACAAATAGACAACGTATATATCGATGCAACCAATAATGGACTCTCATACGTCGTAGAGAGGCTTAAAGAAGAACAAATAACAGGACACGTAACCCTGTTGAAAGGTGAGCGCTCAAAAGTAGCCACAATAGCAGCAACTAAATTATGAAAAACTTAGATTTATTAAAAGAAATTGTACCAAACGAAACAGAGTTGAAGGAAATTATAGTTAACTTTGTTGGAAAAACCATAAATCCAGAGCGCGACGAAATTACAGTGGAAGATATAATTAATGTATTCGCACAGCAATTCCCAGAATTTTTGCTGGCGATTGCAGAAGAGAATTGGATTAACGGTTATACTCAGGCTCTTAAAGATTCTGAATATACCCACAGCAATACGAATGAAACAATACATAAAACAACAGCAACTGAATAGTAAAAATTTCACTTTGAATGGTGTTGAGGTTTTTATAAAAGATTTGCCACCGACGAACATTTCCGCAAAAAATGTGGTAAAAAAAATGTTGAGAATTATCCCTCAAAAACTTCTAGGAAATGTAAAGTATATAAAAATAGGGCAATTTAAAAAACTTGCAGACAGGGAAATACAAGCAATGTATAAGGATTCAACGTTGTATATAACCAACACACAAACAGACGAAGCCGACATGTTGGACGACATGATACATGAAGTGGCTCACTCTGTCGAAGAGAATTTTAAAGAATATATATATTCGGATAAAGAGATAGAGAGAGAATTTGTGACCAAGCGTCGAGCCCTGTGGAATAAGTTAAAAAACAAAAACTTTAACTATCCTCTAGAGGGATTTTTAAAAGTAGACTTTGACAAAAAACTGGATATTTTTCTGCATAAAGAAGTGGGCTATGACTTGTTGTCTGTTTTAAGCTCGGACTTGTTTTTTTCTCCTTATGGGTCTGTATCTATAAGAGAATATTTCGCAAACGGTTTCGAAGCCTTTTTCTTGAAAGAGGATTTGTCGCGACTGAGAAAAATAAGCCCAATTTTATACAATAAAATAAGAAATTTGTCATAAACACAAGGAGAAAAAGATGTTCAAAGAACAAATGGAAATAAAAAACAACAAAATAATCATAACAATTAGCTGTGAGATAAGAAGATTAGCAACCGAACCTAAAGTAATTTATGATAAGAGAAGAATTGATGACTTGATAGAAGATAAATATAAGACAAAAATAACTTTAGAACAAGCACCACAAAAAGAAATTGGAAATTTTATTAAAGAAAATGTTCTAAATACCGGGACATGGATCTTCAAAATAAAACAAAGCAGAAGAAAAGTCTCGACACCCGCCCCGAAAAGTGATACAATTACTAAGAAACAGTAAAGGATTATTTTGCAAAAAGAAGAAATAAGAAGAATAAGTTTTTCAGAACTAAAGAACTGGAAAGAATGCCCATATCGTCACAAATTAATTTATATCGATAAGTTATCACACTTTGAAGGTAATGAATATACCGCCTTTGGTACAGCAATCCACAGCGTGTGTGAGAATATCACACCGACAAAGCTAGAAAATCCAATAGAATTATTTGAAAAAGCGTTTCAATCAGAATTAGATTTACTAACATCTCAAGGCAAAAATTTAAATCACAATTTGATAAGTGAAATGCGAGCCCAAGCAAGTCCTATATGTGAACAGGTGTTGCCGGCAGTAAAGTCTCATTTTGGAAAATTTGAGATTGTTTCTGTTGAAGAACAACTTTTAGAAGATATGAGCGATATTGAGTCTTTTGGAAAAAAATTTAAAGGCTTTATAGACATGGTCATAAAAACCCCGGATGACAAATATCACATTATTGACTGGAAGACTTGTTCGTGGGGCTGGTCTAGGGATAAAAAGTCAGATCCAATGACCACTTATCAGTTAACTTATTATAAAAATTATTTTTCAAAAAAACACAATATAGAGCCAAACAAGATAGAAACTTATTTTGTTTTATTAAAAAGAACAGCTAAAAAAGACAATGTGGAAGTTCTGAGGGTCACCTCGGGCCATAAAAAAACTATAAATGCGTTAAAAGTTTTAGAAAATGCTGTTATAAATATTGAAAGAGGTGTGCAGCTTAAAAACCGCCTCAACTGCAAATACTGCAAATTTTATAAAACAGAGAATTGTACATGAACCAACAAAAACCAAACGAAAAGAAAAGGATATTTGTAATAGCAGATAGTCCACTGGTCCCATCCGGAGTAGGCACGCAGACCAAGTATTTTATAGAATCTTTACTAGAGACAGGTGAATACTCTTTTGTTTGCTTAGCGGGAGCAATCAAACACCAGGATTACAGAATCCAAAAAGTCGATCCGTGGGGAGATGATTTTGTTATTCACCCTGTTGATGGGTACGGTAATCCCAATATGGTAAGAGCAATCTTAAACACATACAAACCAGAAGCGCTTTGGTTTATGACTGATCCACGTTTTTACGTTTGGCTATGGGACATGGAAGATGAAATAAGAGATAAAATTCCAATGATATATTATCATGTTTGGGACAATTATCCTTTCCCTACCTTTAATAAGCAATTTTATGATTCAAATGATTTGGTATGCACCATAAGTAAGGTGACAGATGATATAGTTAGGAATGTATCTCCAACGGTTGATTGTGTTAGGATACCTCATACTGTTGATACTGAGATATTTTGCAAAAAAACCGATATTGAACATGATGACGTACGAGAAATCATTGAAGCTAAGGATAAAATGATATTCTTTTGGAATAATAGAAATGCTAGGAGAAAACAGTCTGGTTCATTAATTTTTTGGTTTAAAGAGTTTCTTGATAAAGTGGGTCACGATAAAGCTTGCCTGATAATGCACACTGAACCTAAAGATCCTAATGGTCAAGATTTGGTAGCAATCATGAATAATCTGGAACTAGAAAATGGAGAAGTAATTATCTCAACTCAAAAACTACCACCAGAGGAATTAGCAAAGGTATACAGTGCTTGCGATTGTACAATAAATATTTCAGATGCAGAGGGATTCGGCCTAGCTACGCTTGAATCACTAGCTTGTGAGACACCGATTATTGTCAATATGACTGGGGGATTGCAAGAACAGGTAACTGATGGCGAAGAATGGTTTGGTTTTGGATTAAAGCCCTCCTCAAAATCCATTATAGGTTCACAAGATGTTCCTTGGATTTATGAAGACCGCATAGCAAAGCAGGATTTCCTAGATGCGATGATATCGTTTTATGAAATGACCGAGGAGCAACGCGCCGAGATGGGCAAAAAAGGTCGCGACCACGTTTTAAAAAACTATGGCCATGATAAATTTAAGAAGCAGTGGAGAGACACATTTGAACAAGCGCTCGAAAAATATGGGTCATGGGAAAATAGAAAGAATTATAAAAAATGGGAGTTTACTAGATTAAAATGAAGATATTGTTAGAATCACCAATTATGACTCAATCCGGATATGGCGAGCATGCTAGGCTTGTGTTCGAGTCGATAAGAGACCTGGGATTAGAGGTACACCTACTTCCTTTGAATTGGGGAAACACACCATGGACAATAGGAGACTCTAGTCCACTGGGTCGACAGATCGAAAAAGGTATAAAGAGATTTGAGTCCTACAATAATCTATGCAAACAAACAAATCAACCTCCAAATTATGATATTCATATACACGTTGGGATTTTAAATGAATATGAAAAGAAAGCAAATTATTCTGTTTGTGTAACAGCAGGGATAGAAACAGATAGGGTTTCAGCTGACTGGTTGTTAAAGACTCATCAACAAAGACCAGACAAAATTATCGTACCCTCTGAGCATGCAAAATTGGGCTTTGAACAAACAGCATATGAAATCTTGACAAAGAACGAAACCGGGCAACAAGAAAAGCAGAGACTGCAAATAAATGAACAATGTCCGGTCGAAGTAATACCTTATCCCGTAAAGGAAGTGAGTCCATGCGAATTGGATCTAGAGTTG
>CAZAZO010000032.1:0-8965 GCA_964489675.1 Candidatus Woesearchaeota archaeon
CACTTGGGTTTCATCCATTAGTTAGGCGCTGGATGAAGAATCGTGAGTTAGGGATCAGCAGTAGGCCAAATCCTATGGGGTATTTTGTAAAGCCAGGGGATATAGACAGATATCCTAATGATTTCAAGTTTACTCTTGAAGATTTAGGAAAAGATTTAGAAAAAATTAATGCTGTTTATGGAACAAGATTTGATGATGAGTTTGCAGATGTAAAAACGAAAGGAAATATATCATTAAGGCAAATTGCAGAAAAAATTGAAGAGGTGCGAGCGATAAGAAAAGTTTTTTTTGAAGTTGGAAATTTATCTTGTGAATCAGCTTATGTTGGAGGAATAAGAATCCCGAAGAGAGATTTTCTTTATGTTGAATTTAGTCGAGCGGATATGGGCCTTGATCACGAATATGTAAAAGGCGGGATGACTCCTAGTTTGTCATCGGACTATAGCTTTATTCCAATAGCTAGAAAATATAGGCCGAGATGATTAGTTTTTCTAATACCTTTCAATTATGTCTAGAATATAAGAATATGATTTATCTGCTTGATCCAGCATGAATTGAAAGTATTTTTTATCCCTTCCCTGACTTGCTTTTTCTAGAGCATTAAAGTATGAAATCTTATTTGATTTGTAAACAATTATTGGAGGATATCCTGAGCTCATAAGAATCTTATTCATAATCATTCTACCAGTTCTTCCATTCCCATCTAAAAATGGATGAATAGATTCATATCTTTGGTGAAACTGAAATGCAAGTATTAAAGGATGAATTTTCCGCTTGTTTTTCTTGTACCAATTCAATAAATCTTGTAAATCTTGCTCTACGTTTTCTGGCTTACTCGTTTGTGAGTTACCAACAATATTTTGTTCTTTTTTAAAACCTCGAGGATATTTATGATTTCCTTCTCTAATAAGATCTTGAGTTAGAAGGTGATAAAGTTTTTTTATTGAATTCAAATTGAATTTGAAAGATGCTCCAAGATATTTATAGGCAGATATAGAGTTCTTAACTTCTCTCACCTCATTTCTTTCTGGATATTTTGTATCTCCAGCTTCTATTATTTCTCTAACTCTTTCTGGGGGAATTTTTGAACCTTCAATATTATTAGAATTGAAAATGAATTCTTTGGCAAATTCTGTGCCCACTTCGTCCTTGCAATTTTTTCCATCAAGTAGATTATTTATTTTTATTGATTTTTTTTCCACTCTTTCTGGAAGATTTTTGCTATGGGAAATCTTTGCGCTGATCGATTTTAGAAATTTTAATTTAAACTTGAATTCCTCATCTGAAATCTTTTTAAGATTATCCAATAGGAATTTCTCTTTTGTTAACAGCGAGGAAGGTTTGCCTATATATTTTCTTATGGCCAATTGCTTATTCATGAAACTGACTTTTTTAACAAAATACAAACTGACTTTTTCTTTTCCTGGCCTTTTTTCTATATAGCTCATGCTAAATATACGTATTTACTCTTTAAAAACCTTACCTATCGGGTCACATAAAATTAAGTATCTTATCTTCGATAGCCTCTAAAAACCTTACCTATCGGGTCACATAAATTATATTTTTTCAGACCTTTTAGGTCACATAAAGCTATTATCAATTCAAAGCCCCTGTCATTTTAATAATCAAACCCTTCTCCAAACTGCTCTCTTCTAAGGGTGTTTATCTCTTCTACTCTTTTTGGAAACATCGGATCAAATGGGCCGTAAGCGCTGGGCAAGTTTTCATTTAGATAGACTATTTCCCCTCTTGTGTTTTCGATTTGTGAAATTGCTACCAGGGGCCCTAAAAAATCTATTCCCTTTGCACTCGTTTGCACATCCAAGCATAATTTCCAGGGATAATATGAACCTTCACCAATAATTCCTTCGGCGTATAATTCATCTTTTCCATGAACATAATGAACTAATGCTAGTCCGCCCGAGGCTATTTTTATTCTTGTTTTTGGTCCACTCATTTAATATTAAGTAATAAAATATTTTTAAGAATTATGCAATTCTATTTCACTTTAAACTCAGCTTCTTCAACTGCTTCTGTTGCAATTAGGGCAGCGTCTTCGGCTTTTTCTAGGTCTTTTGCCGCACTAATTAATTCAGAATTTTCTTCAGCTGATTCGAGTACTTCGTCTTTAGCATCTTCTATCGCTTCAACTGCTTCTTTGATTTCTTCTTCAGCTTTTTCCACTTTGGATTTTATTTCTTCCATGATTATGTTTGGGGAAGTTGATATTTAAATTTTACCTTCCACCATTCCCTTAAACTCTTCCCATTTGTCCACTGGCACCATGGCACCTGTGGCCTCAGTGTGTCCGCCGCCCATTGCTCCATCAATCTTTGCTACTATGCTTTGAGTTAGCTCCAGAGCACCTGAGCCTCTAATGGAAACATTGATTTTTTCTGGTTTTTTGAACGCGACAATGATTGTTTTTTTAGGATATAGATAGTATAGTTTATTTGCAATTTCACTTGACATTGAGATATGTCCTGAATAGCTAAAAAGTAGAACGTCTTTGTTCTCATCCATTTCTTCGAGAGCTTTTTTTACCTGTCTTTCATAAATATCATTTAGTTCAGCATATCTTTTATGAACTTGCTTGGTTCTATGGTTTTCTTCTAGTAAATCGTAGGGACCCTTAATATTGAACATGTATTTTACGAGATTTATGACGTTTGTTGTTGTATCCATCATCCCAAAGTTTAACATTCTAACGATTTTTCCGACTTCTGTTGAGTGTAGTGCATCAAAAGCAGAAATACTTGAATTGTATAGCTCAGGAAACTGTTTTTCAACGGCTTTTGCAAAAGAGGGCTTGTAAACATCTCCAATGCAGCCGACTAAGGCTAGCCACCTATCTTCTTGTCTTTCAAAAATACTTTGCGCTATAAATGTTGTGGGCTCATCTTCTGGATATGTGGAATAAAATTCAACTTCCGATTTTAAATCATTAGCACTTTCAGACAAATGATGATCAATCCACATGATTGGAATTCCCATTTCTTTAATAGCCATAACGAATTCGCGGCTCACTTCAGCTTTATCTAAAATGACAACAGCGTCTGAACCAAATTCTTCGACTTTTCTAGCATATTGTTCAGTTAAAGCAGGAAAACTTTTTATGGGCACACCCCTTCCTCTATCTAGTGCTCGTCTAAAAATTAAGAAGCTGCAAAGTCCATCAACGTCGTTGTCGAAAAGAAAAATGGGATTTTGGCTGGCCTCTAAAAAATCTCTGATTTTGCCTATCTCTTCTAGTTTTAACATTTTTTTAACTCAAAAAGTATTTGTTTAATTTGTTTAATTGATTGTATTGCTGTTTTTTTATCCATTGTGCTTCCTAAATAAAGAAGTGAATTCCTTTTAAACCTACAGTCTTCAAATAGTTTGTATAATTTCCTTTTTTTGAGTACATCTAGTATAAAATATCCAAGGCCGATGTGGCTTGAAATTTTATATCCTTTTGCTATGGCAATTGCATGAATTTGTTCTATCAACGAAGAATAATATCCTTCAAAAATATAATTCGCTTTTTCGTCTTTGATTTTATTTTCTTGTAAAAATTTTATTCTACCTTTAGCGGTTTTTATTAAGGACTTGGCTTTTTGGCTGTCTGGTGAGACTGGAATAGCGCAGTCGTTTTCAAGACACTCTTTCCATGAGTTTAAGATCATCTAAATACCTCTAATTCTCCGTTTAATCTTATACCGTTTACAATGTTATATTTTAACTCTGGACTTTTTATTTCATTTAAATTTTTATGATTAAAGATTTGTATATTCCTTTTGAGCTTCTTCTCGAATCCAGATAAATTGGCTAGATTTATTTTTGAAGGCGTTTGTACATAAAGATCTATATCGCTACTTTCAGTGTCTTCTCCTCTTGTATATGATCCGAAAAGAATAATTGTTGGATTAAAATATTTCTCTTTTAGGTAATCTAATAGTCCGCTTGCATAAATTTGTTTTAAATTGAATAGTTGTTTTGCACGAATGAAGTTGGCTGAATTTCTGTTTGGAGAAAAAAGTCTTATGTTGCTTATCTTTATTGTTTTTAGTAATTTTTCTCCTTCAAGTTCATTTGTATATCTAATGGCAGAGGGCAGAGGGACTTTTACCGTTCTTTCAATTTCTCGAACTCTTAATTTTTTTGTAGGGTACAAAAAGAAGTAGTTTTCTATTTTTGTTTTGATATTTTGTGCTTTCATATGATACTTTATATTATCAATTGATATTTAAACTTATCGGATAGCTGAATTTTGTTGAGGTCTAGGCGCCCATTACTCTTTTTGTTCAAACCATATTTATATCCCCTTAATAGTAGGGGGAGAAAATGGGTAAATTATATATTAAATTATTATTTTCCTAACTAATTGCCTTCCCTTCTAATATTTTTTCTGTAAGGTTATTTAATTCTTGTTTGAAGTCAACGGTTTTGCCCTTCAATACTTTTTCTAGTTCATCTTCTCCAGCGTCGAGTACTCCCTTTAGCCCGCCAAATTGTCTAACTAGGCTTGAAACTTCTCTGTCTATTAAGTCTACCATCGAAAGTAGTCTGAATCCCTTGCTTGAAACACTTTCTTCTGTGGATTTTTCTAAAATAAGCCTAGCTATAGAATCTAGGTCGATTAGTCCCTCAAAGCTATAGTTTTCTAGAATGGTTTTAGTTCTTTTAAGAGAAAGAATCGCATAGTCTCTAATTACTTCTGATTCGCGCTTTTCAATACCCTTGGTTAATTCTCTGTACCGAAGATTCATGATACTTCCATATTTTCCAATTTCTATAAATTGTTTTTTTAGTGAGTCTGAAATTTTTAATATCATTTCTGCTCTTTGAATAATCTTACAAACGTCACCTGCGCTTACTAGGTCGGAGACTTCCAAGACATTAAGATTGGTTAAAGATTCGTCAAATAAATCTCGTTGCTTTTCTAGAACTTGTAAGTTAGCAGAAATATCTCTTAGTAATTCTCCTGGGCTTTTTAGACTGTATTTTTCTCTCCCCAAATAAAGGGTTGTCCTTTTTCTTCTTTCACTAACAGCTATTGCAAACGTTGCTGCTTGTTTGGCAACTCTTTCTGCTGCCTTGTGCCTAGTCCCAGTTTCTGAGGATATGATGGTGTGATCTGGTGTGATTAAAACATTGGCATACAAAATTCTTTTCATGTCGGCTGATATGATGATTGCGCCATCCATTTTACATAATTCAAAAAGTTTTTGAGGGGTGAACCGACAATTAATTCTAAATCCTCCTTCAAAGCATCTTTTTGCATGAAGGTCTGGTGAATCTAGCACTATCAAGGCTCCTAGGTCTGAACCCAAAAGGTCTTCAATAACGCTGTTTATAGAATTTCCTGGAGCGATTCTTTTAATATAATCTAGTATAGTTTTTTCTTTTTCTGCACTCATGATGTAAAAAAGTTGGTGGAGTATTTATATTTTTGGTGGGGGAATTAGATATTATAATTGTATGTCTACTAGCTTGGCACTTCTCCCTGGACCATTAATAGAAAATCCGTGCTCAGACACTCTTCTTAACGCTGGTTCATCTAGGTGCAATCTAGTTGGAAGGGTGTTATGAGTAGCGCTGCTTTCGTTTGCGCAACAATAGTTTAGTAAAGAATAAAATCTTGATCTGGCTATGGACCTTATTATTCTTTTGTCTCCAGAAGTAAGATCTCCGTCTCCTACGACTGAGAGAAGATTGTCATATGCTATTTTTTCTGATCTTGCTGTATCTAGATCTTTTAGAGTAATAATGTTCAAGTATTTCGTATTGTTGTGATTTCTCTGGCCAGAAAAAGAAACAGTTTTCCAATAATTTCTATCAAGGTCTACATAGAATGGAGATTTCGCCCTAAAGTCTACTTTTACCCTGAGCGGATGTTGCAGAAACCACTTAATCACTCTTTCTTCATCTTCTGCATTTTTATATGGTCTTAGAGGGTTGTCAATAAATGTTTTTGAGAAAAAATGCGTTAACCCTGCTTCTTTTATTTCAGGGGGTTGCTCTACGAATAAGTAATACTCTTCCCATCTTCCTATTTGGGGGTGAGATTTGACTTTAAATGGAATCGCATCTGTTTTTCCAGCTATTCTTCTGCGCAAGATTCCTATTTTGGTTTCCATATTATTTTCCTATCAGAACTCTTTTTCCTTGCGGGATAATAATTAGATTTACTCAAGACTTTTAAACCTTTTTGGCTTCTGTTTTTTATGGTAACTATACTTGGGATTGAGTCCACTGCTCATACGTTTGGAGTAGCAGTTGTTCGGGATAAGCAAATATTGTCAAATGAAAAAGATTCGTATACAACTGAGGATGGCCAAGGTGGAATGATCCCAATAGAAGTTAGAAAACATCACGAAGTTGTTGCGCCCAAGATTTATCAACAGGCTTTGAAAGCGGCGGGAATTGAAGAAGGTGAAATTGATGCTATTGCTTTGTCGAATGCTCCGGGGCTAGCTCCATGTTTATTGGCTGGAATGACATTTGCTAAAGAATTGTCCACAAGACTAGAAAGGCCAATAGTTCCCGTAAATCATTGTGTTGCTCATTTAGAAATTGGAGACACTGTTGGAGCGCGAGACCCTGTAATGCTTTATGCCTCGGGGGCGAATACACAAATAATTGCATATGCACCGTATGATGGTGTACCCCCGGATAATGGCTTGCGGGGCAAAGCTGGTAAATATAGGGTGTTTGGGGAGACGTTGGATTTAGGGAGTGGGAATTTTATTGATACATTTGCAAGATTTGCGGGGCTTGGGTTTCCTGGGGGACCTAAGATTCAAAAATTAGCAGAAGGCTCAAAGAACAAAGAAGAATTAATTCCTTTGCCTTATTCAATTAAGGGGATGGATGTTTCATTTTCTGGGATCCAAACAAAACTTAAAACACTTTTAGACAAGGGTGAGGATTTGGGAAGACTATCATACTCCATGCAGGAGACTGTATTTGCGATGTTGGTGGAGGCAGCGGAAAGGGCGTTGGCACATACTGGCAAAAAAGAGTTGGTTTTGGGGGGCGGAGTTGCATGTAACTCTAGACTTCAGGAAATGTGTAAAACTATGTGTGCGGAGCGGGGTGTAAAATATTTTTGTCCTGCAATACCTCTTTTGGTGGACAATGCTGCAATGATAGCATATTTGGGACAAAAAATGTTTGAATCCGGAATTAGTGTGGATCATAAGCATTTAGATAGAGTAGATATTGATCCTAGGGAAAGGACGGACCAGGTGGAAGTTGGGTGGAGATAAGATGCATACTTTAGGATAATGATATTTATGAACCTATAATAAATTCTGTTTCATCAAAGCTTGCTTCTAGGCTACTTTGTTCTATAAGTCTCGTGATGTCGATCTCGTCTTCAGGGGTGCAGTAAGTTGTGCTTGTATCGCATGTTGCAATAGATTCTTCTTCTATGTAAATTACTTCTGAATCTGGTCGTGAAACAAAACCAACTATGGAGTATAGATTCTTTGGGTCACTTAGTAAGATAGAGCAGCTTCTGCCCGTTAGTAATTTAAGGTCAACTTCTGTGCTAAGCGCATAAGCTTTTCTTAAATGAGATAATTGCTTCTCTCCTTCAAATAAAAAACTTACCCCATACCAGGACTCTGGGAGTTGATCTGATTCTGCTCTTGAGGCTAGAGATTTATCTTCAGGAAGAACCCCCAGTACTGCTATATCATCTTCGGTCACTACGGGATTGATATATCCATTTGCACACACTACAGACTGCCTATCCACATCAGCCCTAATAAATCCGTTAGGTATTCTATCATATTGATGGGGCACTTCTCCTGTTGTCATCCATACCAGACTCAACCCCCCTTTAAAAATATTTATATACTAAGAAGACATTGTTGCTGCATGTTAACTACAGTTTGTGTTAAGAATTCTTTCTTTCGTGTATTTTGCTAGGGGTGGAAAAAGAGTTTTTGCTATAGATATAATTTCTAAAACTTCGCTTAGTCCGGGTTTGTAGCCGTAATAATTTAAATTATGTCGAAGCCTTCGTAGATTGTCTAAAATGTTTAGCGGCCGAGATACATTTATTTTAAGTGATATTAATTTTTTAATTGGTGCAAGATGATCCTCGGACTCTACTCCCTCTAAAACAAGAAGGGCATCGCCAAGCATTCTAAAGCTTTCATATATGTTTCTGATAATTGTAGTGCCAGATTGATCTGTTGGCTTTAGAGTTAAGATAAATTTCATTTCACCCTCTGCTGCTTTAAGTAGGCTTAAGGCATTTTTGTTATCGGGTCTTTTATGTCTCATTCGGGCTTAACCTCCAAGAATCCTTCTAAGACAATCCCATTCGCTATATTTGAGAATAGGTTAATATCGACATTTTTGCGAGAATAAACATACGCATTTACTTTTACATTTGATCTGTGACCTAATTTTTGTACATTTCCCAATTCAATGATTTTGGCCTTATTGCTTCCTGATATTTCGATAGCTATATCCAGGTCACTTTTTTTGGTGTCATCTCCCTTTCTGTAGCTTCCAAAAAGGCTAACAGACTTTGGGGTCCCAATCTTTTCAAGGATAAGTTTTCTTAATTCTAAAAAATAAAGTTGAGATACAAGTTCTAAATTGAAGGATACTTTACTAGAAAAATTATAGACATGATCGGGGTTGCACGTAATTCTCCATGCTTTTCCATACACTTTTTTGTTTAAGAATTCTTCTTCTATTAAAATTTCAATGGCTTTTTTTGCACTTACTTTTGATATTTCAAGATCTGAAGCTAGATCATTAAGGCCGGTTTCACAAGTAGGGAAAGAAAAAAACCAATATAATATTTTTTGCTTGGCATTTGCTATCTTCATTAATTCTATCTTGTCTATCTTAATTTCCTTCATGATTATGGTAACGAATAGAACTATATAAGCCTTTTGGTTACTATATGGTAATGTATAGAACTATATGGTTTTTTATGAAACCATCAGAATATTTA
>CAZAZO010000033.1:0-8877 GCA_964489675.1 Candidatus Woesearchaeota archaeon
TCAAAATAGTATTTTCAACGGAGATAATTTTATTAGCCAAGCATTTTACCTTGTGTCCCTTGCAGTCTTTTGGATTTACTTTTTCTACCTATACACACATAATGAATTTTCATGGAGCGGACAAGACTCCTTGATGTTTGCTTTAATGTTTTTTACAATTGTTTCAGGAAGAGCAGCAGCAAGGGTTTTCTTCGTAATAACTCCGTTTGTATGTCTTTTTGCAGCATATTTAATTATTGAATTAGCAATACTGATAAAAGAAAATAAGGATATGACATTAAGGCTGTCCCTGGGCGCAATCCTTATATTGTCTATACTGCCAGCAGTATCAGGCACATATGCAAACTATAAGTCACTTGATTCTTCGGCACAATACACATCCCCCTCAGCACATTCCCAATGGCAATCTACAATGGCATGGGTTAGAAATAATACAAATAAAAATGCGGTATTTTCTCATTGGTGGGATTACGGGTATTGGATAGAGTCATTAGGTCAAAGAAGGACCACAGCAGACGGAGGCCATTTTCAAGGAGAGTATTCAAATCACAAAATAGGAAGATATATATTAACAACACCCTCCCCAGAAACGACATATTCAATGTTTAAATCCCTAAATACAACACACTTACTAATTGATCCAACTGATCTTGGAAAGTATGGGGCTTATTCAAAAATCGGAGCAAATGAAGATTATGATAGGTTTAGTTCAATACCAGTGGGGAGTTATAATCCACAGCAGATTAGAGAAACGAGCACAGAGTTAATTCTTCCATACTCTCTAAATGGCTTCGTAGATGAAGATATAGTATACAGCGACAACGGCACAGAGATATTTCTACCGGGCCCAACATTTGATGAGTATGGAAATCCATCAGCAAAGTCATTCGTAATAGGGTTTATTTTAAAAATCGCAAATAACCAAATCCAACAACCAGAAGCAGTCTATTTTTATAATAACAAGCAATACAATATTCCTGTTCGTTATGTTTATTTAAGAGAAGAGTTAATTGATTTTGGAAGTGGAATAGAAGCAGTAATAGACTTCGTCCCCTCTTATAGTCAAGGTGCTCAGGGCGGATCAGTAGATCCATTCGGTTCAGCAATTTATCTTTCTCCCAAAGTAAAAGACTCCTTGTTCGCTCAAGCTTACCTTCTGGATGATGCCTTCGGAAATTACGGACATTTAACCCTAGTACACGAAGAGGGCAATCAGGTTACAAATTCTCTAAAACAGCAAGGAGTGCTGGATGCTGAATTTATCTATTATCAAGGATTACAGGGTCCAATTAAAATTTGGGAGACAAGCTATCCAGAAGAAACAAAGGCATTTGAAGAATTGATACACCATCACCCAGATGCAAATTGCTACGGATGCCTAGATGCTCTTTGGGAATAGTTGTTAAATGAAATCTAGAAAAAAAGAAAACAATATTAAGGTTTATTTACAATTTCCATGGAAGAGTTCGGATTCAAGTTATTATAAAAACTTAATGGATTTTCCTCCCAAGAAAACAGTATTTCTAAAAAAAATAAAAAGTAAAGACGTAGGAGTAAAAAGCTTAGTACCAGATAAGCCCAGTCTAAAAAAAGCAGTTAGGAAGATAGTCCAGATTTTTAAGATACCAAACATAACATGTTCTAAAGAAAGCTCAGACATAATACATTGTGCACACTGCTTAAGCATAAATAAAAGGCCATGGGTGGTTGACGTTGAGCATTACTCAATGTTTTCAGGGGGTCTAGGCAGGGTCACTAGGTCATTTATAGGAAAAAAGATTATTTCTCATTTTTTAAGAAAGAGAGAATGCACAGCAATTCTTCCATGGACAAATAAGGCAGCAGAGACAATAAAAAAAGAAATCCAAGATTCAAAAATTAATAAAAAAATTAAAGTTGTTTATCCAGCTGTACATCCCCAAAAAAAGAAGGCACATAAGAGAATAAATCTTCTTTTCATTGGAAGAAAATTTGATGGCAAAGGGGGAGATTTAGCAATAGAGGCAATGAATCAATTAACAAAGAAGCACAAGGATGTCCATGGGATTTTTATTTCAGAAACCCCAGAAAAAATAAAGAGGAAATATTCAACCAATAAAAAAATAAAATTTATATCCTTGATCAATCAGGAAAAATTATTTCAAGAAATTTATCCCAAATCAGACATATTAATTTACCCAAGCTATACAGATACATTTGGTTTTGCCATTTTAGAAGCAATGTCTTTTGGGGTTCCTTCTGTGTGTATAAAGACTAACCACACCCACTCAGTAGATGAGCTCATAGGAAAGAACAAGAGGGGGTTTGTTGTCAGTGCGCCAGGAGAGCTAAATGAGGAATATTCATTAGGTAATTCAGAAAAAGCAGAAGTGTTAAAAAAAATAGTTAAAAAAACAGAGGAGTTAATAAAAAACCAAGAACTAAGAAGGTGGATGTCAAAGAAATGCTCAAAGGAAGTTTTAGATGGAAAGTTTTCAATAGAACAAAGAAATAAAATATTAAGAAAAATATATGAGGATGCGCTAAATCATGAGTAAGAAACAATTTGTAAAAAAAATAGAAGGGATCTTGCCGAAGAGTATATATTTGTTGCTCAGAAGCACATACATTTTTATCAATAAGCTGGCAAAGAAAATATTATTTATGTTAAATTATTTAATATTATTTATACCGAACTTAATTTTAAGATCAAAGAAGAAATTCTTGTTGATATCAAATAATAAGGACCTAGGGGGAACACTTGTTTGGACGTCTATTATTAGAGACTTTCCAAAAGAATATGATGTATTGTTGTATTATCAAAATGAAAATATTTTCAAGAATATACCAATAAAGAAAAAAAGATTCAAAAAGGGGCTTTTAAACAATCTATATTTAGCTTTTTTAGCATCCAGCTATCATTCAAATATAATAGGAGAATGCACAAAGAAGCATCCAAATGCAAGAAAGATTCACTCAATTGAAAGAACCATATACGAACGAAGGCTAAGTGAGCATGTTAATAGAAACCACAATAAGCCCTGGATCCTATTCGACAAAAAAGAATTATCCAATTTTAAAAGAAAGTATAAGGCACTTCTTTCTGTGAAAAAAGGATATGGATTAGTAATTTCAGAAAATAATTATTCTGGGTGGTCAAGGGTTAAGAATTGGGGATGTGGAAAAATGGAGAAAGTTGTAAACAATACGGCTTCATTAATCAATTGGGTTCAGGTCGGCATAAAAGAAGACACAAGATTAGAAGGAATAACCAAGGACTTGCGAGGAAAAACAAGCATTAGAGAGCTCTTGTTCTTGGCCTCAAGCGCAAGGTTAATATTAACAACAGAAGGGCTTTTGACCCATGTATCTGCAGCATTTAATGCACCATGTGTAACAATCTTGCCGGGCTTTATAGACAAAGAGCATTCAAATTATCCAAACGTTAAAACCGTGCTACCTGATCAGTCAATCCCATGTCTAGGATGTTGGAGCCCGCACTGTCCATATAAAAAAGTCAAATGCCTGGAAAGCATATCTCCAGAGCTAGTCACAAAAGAGGCTAAGAAAGTATTAAAAAAGAATAAGCACAAAATAACTAAATGAAACCATTAACAGTAATCAGCAAGAGCATAGAAGGTCTATTCGGAAGTGCAGTTAAAAACAAGTTAAAGTGTTATTATCGCTCTTTTAAGTACAAAGCGGTAAGGCTAAGATACAAGAACAGATTAATTCACTATTTTTTTCCAGACGGAATTGAAATTAAGAGCGTAGATTATTTTAACGAAAATCCAGATACTCTAAATAAAGGCTACCTAAAGGGGTATGTCCCAGGACACAAAGATACATTAATAGACGCAGGGGCGTTTTTGGGAGCCTTCGCCTTATACATGGGAAAGAAATACCCAGGCATTAAAATCATCGCATTTGAGCCAATGAGTGAAAATTACAATAAGCTACTGAAGAACATTCGTCTAAATAAGTTAAATAATGTTTCAGTCATAAAAAAGGGACTTTGGAATAAAAAAGACAAGGCAGACATATCTATTGGAGAGGCAGACTCAAGTATTTTTTCGAAAGGAGATGGAAGTGAAAAGATAGGATTGATAGATTTAGATTCTGAACTGACAAGGTTGAAGATAAAAGATGTTGGCTTATTGAAAATGGATATCGAAGGAGCAGAAATAGAGGCACTAAGTGGAATGAAAAAATCTCTAAAAAAAATCTCTAAATTCGCAATAGCTACTTATCATATCAGAGATGGCAAAAAGACGGCCAGGTGGGTAGAGGATTTTTTTAAATCCAACGGACTCAAGGCAAGAACAGGGCATTCTGGTCAGCTGCTGACATGGGCAACTCACCTAAATTAATTTTTTTAATTTTTTACTAACAGAATTAGGATTCTGTTCTTGGGAATATTTTTTAAATTGTTGTCGCACAAGCTTCTCAGAATATTTTTTATTACTCAATTCTTTCAACGTCTTTTTTAAAGACTCCTTATTAAAGTCATATTCATGAGCATAGTCGGGAGAAGATTTTGCATTTCGAAAATAATTTTTCGAAATAATAGTCGGCAGCTCGAATGCACAATTATAAGAAATAGTCGCAGCTATTCTTGAAGTTCCACTTTTGGCTTCAGGATATAAGGGAACGATTGAATAATGAGATTTTCTCAAAATCTGTCTGAATTCACTTTCCAAAACATATTTATCAAATATTTTTACGATATTCCCCAATCTGTTTTTATTAATTAGATCTAAAATTTCAGGTGAGCTAATCCTAAGAGGGATTATTATAGATATTTTTTCTTTCAATGCAGGAGTTTCTTCAAGTAGCTCGGCAAAACTTTCAAAAAGCATTTTATAGTCCCTATTTTGAATTTTAGGATGACTATTTAATACGAATGTTGTTTTGTTATATTTGCTGATTTTGTTCCGGGGTTTCCAAAAATCATAAACATAATTCATGTATAGTTTTTTCTTTTTAGAAAATATTTCATGCTCCACTAAATAATCTCCCAAAAACACAGACGCATTAGATTTCTTTATTGCCTTCTTGTATAGCCAAATATAAAATTTCCCAAGGTTCTTATCAAATAAAGAGTCGTGATGAGTTAATATGATTTTTTTCCTACTAAACAAAAAATATAACATAAGCAAAGAGTTTTTTTTACTTTCAGGGGTATCTAAGATTATGGTGTCGACATTATGAGTTCTTATAATATTTAAAAAGTGTATAAAATTTTTAAAAAATTCAATGAGTTTAGCAATCTTTCTAAAGCCAAGAGCAGATTGGTCAAATCTAAATATATTTTTCTTATTAAGATTAAAAAATTCGGGAAAATCCTTTTGTATAATTTTATAATTTTTTGTAGTAATCAGCCCAAGCGCCTCGGTGTTTTTAGCTCTATTCAATAAGGTCATATATGTTGCCACAAGGGGAGCATGTGTTTCTAGGTTTTCAACGACAAGAACACGTTTTTTCTTATTCATCTATCGCCACCTCATACATATTCCTATTCCCTCCACAAACCGAATCAACGCATATAGATTTTGAATCAGGACTCCATTTCGGATGCAGGTCTGACCTAAAAGGACTATCCCCAAAGTGAGTAATTTTTTTAGATAAATATTTTTTATGTGGCACAGAATAAAATTTACCAATCACTCTTTTTGTTTTTTTCCTCATATCGAATAAGATTAAGTTATTATATCCTTTTTTATCAGGATAAGTATCTGTTATGATGAATTTTTTATTCGGGGATATCGACGGGTGTCCATCTCTATTCCATAGATTAATTTTTTTCACACTCCCATTTTCCCAGTTGAAAACCTTATATCCCTGAGAGGAAACCCTATTTCGAAGTGACTTTGGTAAAATAATGCGATAAAGGGGGAGAATCTTTTTGATCACAACCTCTGACCAGCTTTTGCTTCCTTTAATTTTAGACAATGTTTTTGATGTTGAAGCCCATCCGAGCAATTCAGTATTGCTAATCCAATCTACATGTGAAAATTCTCCATCAGAAAAAATCCGCAGAATTCTTCCTTTTGTGTCAGAAATTACAAGCCTTGTGTAAAAAAGACCATTCGGCAATTCCCACCTATAAAAAAAGCAAAATTTTTTTCCATCTGGCGAAAACGAGAGGTGATTAATCCAATGTCTGCCAAATCCCATAGAGCTTTGTGGATTGATCTTCGAGAGTTGATCCAAGGATATTATTAGGCTTTTCTTTTTTGTCTTAAGGTCAATTAAATATACCCCATCATCATTGGGGTGAGAATCTTGAGAATGCTTATCTATTTCCACAGAGTATCCATACGCCTTTCTTGTATCAAACAGTCTTGAAAAACTCAAGGATAGTGCTTGTCCTCCAGTTGGATGAAGAGAGTATATGGGATAGGGAATAATCTTTCTTTTCTTAGTTTCAATATTAAAAACCACAGAAACAATTTTATTATTCTGATAATCATTAAAAATAATTTTATTCTCAGAGCCAGGAATCCATTGCAGCATACACCCCTGCTGCCAATTCCAGGCATGGGACTTACAAAGTTTAACAAATTTACCATCCTCAATTAATCCAATCTCAAGAGCATCTCTCGTGGTCGGATACCTATCTAAAAATTTAGCCCTACAGCAAAGCATCTTTTTCATTGACTTGTTCCACGGAGTTAGGTTGTAGTATCCAAAAAAATAATGATATGTTTTATCATTTAGTAATTTCCTCACACTTTTAGTATTTAGGGTCTTTAATTTTTTCATTTCTATATAAGTAATCTAACGCTTTTAAAGTTGCTCTTACATCTTCAGAAAAGTTCCACCCAGATACAATTTTTAAAGATTCTTTCCCCATCTTTTTTTTAAGCTTAGGATTTGAAAGGACTTGTTCAATTTTTTTAGCCATTTGGGATATATCCCCCACGCTGACCACATATCCATTTTTTCCATTTTTCACCAAATCTTTTGCTGTCCCAACATTTTTTGAAGTGATTATGGGCAAAGAAAAATTCATCGCTTCATTCATCGCTTTCGGAGAGGGGTCGTAATCCGACGGGATAATAAATATGTCGGCAATTGAATAGAATTTATGAAGCTCACTTCTGTCCATGGACCCAAAAGTAAGAATATTTAACAGATCATTCCTCTTCGCAAATTTTTTTATATCAGATTCCTTGGGTCCACTGCCAACATAGACCAAATAAGTATTCTTCTTGTTTACAAGCTTGCAATATGCTCTTGCTATATCCATAACTCTTTTCCTCTCATCTAGTCGACCAACATATAAGAGAACCTTCGATCTGTGCGGAAGTTCATATTTATTTTTAAGCGTCTTTTTTAGACTTTGTTCAGAGCTTGCCCGCTTTTGGAAATATTCATTATCAACAGCACAAGGATGAAAGAATAATTTTTCTTTTCGAACCTTATTTGAAACATAAAAGTCCTTGCTTCTAGTATAGCTATAAAAAAAAGCAGAAGGAATCTTAAATAAGATCGGAAGAATGATCTTCTTAATATTTTTTATGAAAGGAGAACTATAGTCTATAAAGTCGATCTCATCTCTGAAAATAACAGGGATGCCAAGAGCCCTTGCTGTTAACATAGTAGCCACGTTAACCCAAGATTGGTAGCCATAAACAATTATGGCGTCAGGTCGATTTTTAACGAAGTAAGAAATGACATCTTTCCCCCTCAAATATTTATGCGGAAAGTTTAATTTTGAAATTTTATTAATTCTTTTCTTTGATCCAGGAAACGTGTGTCCATTCAAGGAATCTCTTAAAAAAACAACGTCAAGATCTACATAGGTGTTTCCTGCAAGTTTCTCATATATACCAAGCCTGTAGTTTACAGGATGAGATTCCAAAACCATTAAATTATATTTTTTCATCCTTAATAATCTCCATTACCAAATCTCTTCCTTTCGGCACAATTGCCGACTGGCTTAACTTAACCCATAGTTTTTTTGGAAGAACGCCCCATCTAACTAGATGTCTAAATCCGAGAGGTGGGAAGTTGTATATAATAAAATTGTTGAATCCAGCATCTATAGCGACTCTTTTTAGCGCTGTTTTTGTGAATGGTCTTATATGAGTATAGTCATCCCAAAAGTTACCATTCTTTTTTCTTGAGGCGATCAAATAGTCTGGAGTAATAATAGCCGCCCTCCCTCTTTTTCTCAACAGCCTTTTTATTTCCATCAAGAACCTCTTTGGGTCTTCAAGGTGCTCAATTATCTGAGAGCAATAAATTCCATCAAACCCTGAGCTTTTATACGGAATTTTTTTAGAAATGTTTCCCACCTTAATCCGAAGTCCTTTTGACTTAGCTATTTCAACAGCATCTTTGTCGATATCTATCCCTTCGATTCTGCCGGGATCTATAGAAATTACTCTTCCAACAGAGCATGCAACATCCAAGATACGCTTAGACCCTTTAAAGAAAGAATCAAAGAAGAAAATTTTTAGATCTTTTTTTGCATTCTCTGAAAGTTCTCCAGAATATTGTTTTTCGACATAATAACTCATAAAAAACCTTATTAAGTAATTTATTTAAAGATATCTATGGGAAAAGATCCAAGAATTCTTTTTTTAGGAAATATCCGTGGTGATGGCTCGAAAAGTATGCACTTGGTCCTAAAAGAACTAATGCCAAAATTCACTTCCGCAAAAGCAATAGAGCCAACATTAAGGACGGGGGTGTTATTTTACAAGTTGTTCATTTATCCGCTACGACTTTTGCCTAAAAGAAACTATCAAATTTACCACATCATAGATCATAGTTATGGGCATCTTGCGCATTTTTTGCCATCAAAAAGAACCGTGGTTACCTGCCATGACTTGATTCCGTTAATTTTTCCACAAAATCTTAGCTGGTGGGGACGAGCATCCTATCATT
>CAZAZO010000034.1:0-8778 GCA_964489675.1 Candidatus Woesearchaeota archaeon
GGGAAATTTGTGGAGATGGACAGTGCATAATTAATCAAGGCTCAGATTGCGCGAGTTCATCTGATGGTGGAGACGCAGGAGGATCTTCGTTTGATTCTCAAAATTGTGATCCGGCATATTGTACTCTTTATGAACCGAGGGCGGAAGGATATGACGTATCTAGTAAAGATCCATTTGATAAGGGGGATTTGCTGAAAGACCTTGGCCTTGACTTATGTATGGCAAAGATTCCGCAAGGGGATGATCAATATTGTGACTTGGGGGATTTTAGTGCGAGTGCAGAAATATTTAGGAGTGACAGGGATTGGTGGTTTAGGGTAGATAAATCAGCTAAGGATACTAAAAATATTGGAATATTTGAGATTGAGCCGGCAATGTGGAATTGGGAATATAGCACTAATACAAAAACAACAATTGTGACTGATCGTGGAATAAGTGGTAGATGTACCGCTCCTAGTACCCACTGTGATAATGCATATGATATAGGTGCGGACGTGATGTATAGTTCTGCAGCAAATATAAATCGATATGAGAATGATTATAATGCTCTGATTAGAATGCTTGAATCATCTGGTCCAGACCCACAATTAATAGGTATTTTAAACAATCGTTGTGCAGCATTAGGAGACTGTTCAAACAAAGGGAATATGGCGGGAGTTGGTTCGAGAACTGGCTCAAGCCACGGTTTTAATTGTGATTATGATAGATCATCATATACAATAACTTGTACCTTGACCTATAATTGCGAATCTTATGTTGCTCCTTCAAATGGGGACTGTGCTTCTTGTAGCGAAGATGGTCTTCCTTGTACATCTTATAAATGTTCTAGCTTTGGAGATAATTGTAATTTTATTCAACCATCAGGAATAGGAGGGTATTGTTCTAATGTAAATGATTACTCTTCTCCGGTGATTGATTATAAGATTAGAAAAGCTGGAGATTCTTCGTGGCTATCTGACTCAACTGCGATAACGTTTGATTATAATGATAAAATTGAGGTTGAAATAACGACTGATGAAATAGCTCAGTGTAAATTTAATGTGGGTTCGTCTGCTGCGGGTAGCTTTTCAAATGCCCAATATAGGGCTAGTAGAGAATATGGCACAACACATAATTTAAGACTGTTGTATCGGGGCCAGGAGGGAGGAAATGATGATTTTTATGAGCAGAAGGTATTGGGAGATTCTGGCATAGTAGAACTATATCTTTATTGTGAGGATTTACGAAATAACTTTAATTTAGCGCCGAAAATAATACAACTAAGCATTGGACCTGCACCCGATAGGATTGCTCCACAAATAGACAGTTCTAGCCTTAATCCAGGTAATGGGTTTTATGTTTCTAGAAACTCAACTCTTGTTCAAGTAGAATTTGACTTAAATGAGGATGGTCAGTGTAAATGGAGCTTGAACGACGAGGAATATGATGAGATGAATAGTAGTTTTATTTGTATTGGTAACAGCTGCAGTGGGCCTTTGGCTATAACTTCTAATTCAAATTCGTTTTATATTAGGTGTATGGACACAAAAGGAAATAAGAATTCAATTTCGACAAGCTATACGCTACTGAAGGCTCTTTCGGAATTAAAAATAGAATCAATTCTACCGACTGATATAGATACGACGGACACTCATGAGTCTTTTGTTTTGGAGGCGGCAACAAGTGGTGGTGCGGGGGATGAAGAGTGTGAATTTAGAGTTGGAGGGTATTATTCAGAATATGTGGAGTTTGAAACCAAAATAGGTAGTCGACATACTCAAGAAATTGATCTTTCAGTTGGAAGTCATGTGGTTAGCGTGCATTGTCAAGATTCCTCAGGAGACAGTGATACATTTAGCCAGGTAGTTAGAATAAATCAGGATGTGGATTCTCCACTTATAACAAGGGTTTACAAGCAGGGTAGTAATCTTGTGTTAAAGACAAAAGAAGAAGCAGAGTGTGCATTTGATTATTATAGCTGCTCAGAAGAATTTGAGGATATGATTTCATTTACAGGATCTTCAACTAGGCATACAACGTCTGGGAGGGGTGGTAAGGTATATTATATAAAATGTAGGGATGCTCTTGGCAATTTGCCTCCGACACATGCTTGTTCTAAAATAGTTAGGGCGTAGGTTATCTTGTTAGGAAAATTATTTTTAAAGTATATAGTTTCATTTTCTCCCCCTACTATTAAGGGGATATAAATGGAGTTGAAATAAAAAATATAATCAGACATTATAAAGTAAAGTGCATATAAACCCAACATTTAAAAAGAAAAAAGAATTATATATGACATGAAAAGAGAGCTGATTAGTTTATTGTTATTGTTTATGCTATCTATTGTGGCTGCTGAAGTGTGTCAGTTGGATGTTTCTCTTCTTAATCAAGATCCATATCCTGCGGTTCAAGGGGACTATGTAAAATTAGTTTTCCAAGTTGATGGTATTGCTAATACAGATTGTAGAACGGTTACGTTTGAATTAGTAGAAAAATATCCATTAGTGTTTGATGCTGGGCAGCAAAGGAAATTTACAATTGATGCGGGAACTTATACGGGTTCTAATTATCAAGATTTTTTTATGGCGAATTATAAAGTCAGGGTGAATGCAGACGCGCTAGACGGAGCAAATCCAATTGAAGTAAGGTATAATTATGGTGCAGGTGCTACTCAGACAAAAGAATTTGACCTGGAGGTTGAAGACGTTAGAGCAGAGTTTGAAATTTTTGTATCGGACTATAATCCTGTGACTAAGATGGTAACATTAGAAATTTTGAATATAGGAAGTCATGATATTGAGGCATTAACTTTAGAGATGCCAGAGCAAGATGGTTTTGATGTTGTTGGCTCAAGTATAAATATAGTAGGGGACCTAGATTCAAATGAGGATACGTCTGCGGACTTTAAGGTTGATGCTAAGACTGGTTCATATAAAGTAGTTATGAGATATTCAGATACTAATAATGAAAGAAGAAGCATCGAAATGGATTTTGGTCTTGATGTTGATCAGTTTGGCTCAGTAGAGGATAACGGGGGGGCGTGGAAATGGATTGGTTGGGTTGTTGTTGTTGTTGTGGCTGTGTTCTTTGCTTGGAGATGGAGAAAGAAGAAAAAGAGGAAGTAGGTATGAAAAAAGTTGTTGTTTCTGCTTTTGCGTTATCCGGGCTTGCTCTTTTAATTTACGGGGTTATTTCTGCAGTAATTTATTCTAACGTAATCTGGTATAGCTATTTTGTTATTGGCATGACTCTATTTATTGGAGGGATAAATTATTTTTTAAAAAATAATTCAGTATTGAGATTGGGATGGGGGAATATTGTTAAGACGTATGTTTTTTACATGTTTTTTACAATTCTTATAGAGATTATAGGAAGGTTCGTTTTGAATTTTTGGCATTATCCACATTTTGGATTGGTAGATAAAATGGTTCATGTTTTTTTAATAGGCTATCCATTTGCTTTTTTTTCAATTCATGAATCCTATAAGTTGATTAATAAAATGGCTGCTTCTACTCAACTAACAATTCTAATTGCAACGTTATTGAATGCATTTATTCATGAAATACCCAATATTTTTGCGTGGGAATGGATATATACTATACCTCTTATTACTTTTGAAATTCTTCAGATCAATATTGTAGTTATTGTCGGCTGGGTAGTTTTGGTGGCGGTTCCATTGATTGTGGGTAGAGTCATTAGCTCTAATTAATTTTCACTCATACCTCAAAGCATCAACGGTATTAATCTTACTTGCTCGGTATGCTGGGACGGAACCTGCAACTGCTCCAGTGATTGTTGCAAATGCTAGGCAGCCGGCGAATAGCCAGATGTTGTATAATGGGGCTAAAAAACTCCAGCCAAGGCTGATTAGAAGTGTTTTTGCGGCTGAGGTTATGATGAATCCAATTCCAATCCCAATTAGGCCTGCAACAAAGCCTAGAAGAGCTGACTCAAATAAGAATATATCTAAGATCTCTGAGTTTTTTGCTCCGATTGCTTTTAGTATTCCAATTTCTCTGTATCTTTCAAGAACGGCTGTGAACATGGTGTTGGTTGTGTTAACCGCAGCTACAATGACGGATATGACGGCTATGAATACTATGAAGCCTACAATCATATTAAGCGCTCCAGAATAAGCTTCCATCATGTCAGCGTATGACTGAATGTAAAAGTCTTCTTGCCCTTCTTCTTGCCCCCTGTGTTTTCTAAGTGCTTTTGTGACCCTTTCTACTACTGTATCAATATCGTCTGAATTTACACGAGCAATTATCATCCCGTATGAAGTAACATTTGGATAAAAGTCTTCAAATGCATTTTCGTTTATGTATACCTGAGAATCATCTTGAGGATTCCCAATAGATTCTAAAAATCCAGATACCCTAAAGTCTCTTCCGTCGATTGTTATTTTGTCATTTATTTCATATGCTTTTGGAAAGATTCTGTCTTTTTCTAGGTAATTATATCCCAAAACAACTTTGCTAGAATCAGTTGGCTGGAGGGTCTTACCCTTGTAGATTCCAATATCAAAGCTTTCAAGAATTAGGGGGTTGTCGGGTGTGTAGGAGGCAATAAATGTATATCTAATGTTTTCATCTTGTTCTACTTTGATGACATTAAAATAAGATCCTTTTGCTTCGTAAACTCCGGTCACACCATTTACAATACGCAGGTCGTCTTCATTTAGTTCAAACGTGGTATCAAGCCCTGGTGCTGCTGCTCCTTTTGCTAAAACAAGAACTTTGTCAGCTGAGGCACCCCCTGAGATTTCTTCTATGTAGTTGAATAGGCCCATTCCAAAGCTAATAAAGATAAAGATAGTTGTTATTCCAATAAGAATTGATAAAATTGTAAAGAAGCTTCTATCTTTGCTTTTCTTAAGATTTCTAAATGAGTATTTTATGCCTTCTGGTCCGATCATCCCCTTATCACCTCCACTGGGTTTTGTTTAGCTGCTTTTATTGCAGGAATTATTCCTGATGTTGCTCCTATTAAAAAGCTGATAACTAATGTTGATGTGATAAGAATGATGTCAAGGGACGGCATGACTTGAGTTCCAAGAAAACTTGCGATTCCTAGTGTTCCAAAGTAGCTTATGACTGAGCCTAAAACCACTCCGGCGATTCCGCCAACAAGGCCTAAGACCCCAGCTTCAATTAAGAATTGGAAAAAGATGTCAGAGTTTTTTGCTCCAACAGCCTTCATTATTCCAATGTCTCGTCTTCTTTCCATGACTGAAGTTGTCATTGTGTTAATTATCCCAATTGCGCCGACAACAACAGAAATTAATGCTATTATCACAATAAATATTTGAACGCCTGTTAAAACTTGATTTACGGTTTCAAGGGAGGCTTCCGGGGTGGAAACATCAAAGTCTTCTTCGCCTTTATCTACGTCTCGAGTTCGACGCAAAACTTCTTCAAGGTCTTCTTTTGTCTTGTCCATTAGCTCAACGTCTTTTAAGACTGTGATAATAATATCGATTTCATCTCCGAAATTACTCAAGTCATCTAATTCAGCTCTTGACATTATAACCATGTTGTCGAAGACAAAGCTTCCTTTCTTTTTTAGAATTCCAGAAACTTCAAATGTTTGATTATTTATCTTTATTTTGTCACCAGTTTCAATTGGTTTTCCAAGATCAGCTTTGTCAGTTAAAAAATTATTTCCTAAAACAACTTTTCTTGAATCTTTTTCGTCTATGAATCTGCCTTGCTCTATTTTTATGTCAGTAACTTCATAGAATAATTTGACGGCATCTTGATTTTCGGGCAGATCAATTCCTGACGTTATGGCTATTCTGTCGTTATGCTTTATTTTCAGTGTTTCTATATTCCTCCTAATTGCATAATCAACATTGTTAACTCTTTCAATTTTTTCTAGGTCATCGACATCTAAAGGATTGGATACTCCGCTTCCGGGTGGGCCAAACTGAACACCTCCTGCTTGAATTGTAATTACTTCTAAAGATGTTACTCCAAATTGAGCTTCAACGGTCATCTTTAACCCATTGCCCAGACCAATTAGTGCGATAACAGCGGTTACTCCAATAAAAATTCCTAGAAGGGTTAGCCAGGTTCTAAGGCCTCTGTGCTTTAAGTTTTTGAAGCTGAGGGTAAAATAGTCTAAGATCATTTTTTATCACCTCTAGTAGACTGCTTCCATAGTATATTAAAGTATGCCTTATAGCTGTTGGACACTTCCTTATTTTTGATCATAAAGCAAAGTTTTTGTTCCTTTGTGAATACGATTGTGCCAACGATATCTTCAAAGATATATAAAAATGCAGGGGTTTTGATTCCTTTTGGCAAATACCTTTGCTGAACATATTTTCTTTTGCCCCTTTTTTTAGAGAACCAGGTTTCATAATCATATATAACTTTACCAGATACCTTTTTTTTAATTCTTCTTTTGTGATAGTCTCGAAAATAAGCATGAAAATATTCGCTAGCTTCGGGTGGATATCCTGCTACAAGTATTTCTTCTTTGCTTTTAAGTGACATCTCAAAAAAGGCTTTGATTCCTCTTGTTCCAAATAATATTTCTGCATTTGCCTTGTTTGATTTTGGAAGTATTTTGTTTAGGCTTGGGAGAATCTTTTGAAGTTCTTTTTCTTTTTCTTCAATTTCTGATTTTTCTGAGTCTAAAAAATCTTGTAGTCTTTCTGGCCTTACTGCATTAAATTTTTTTATTTTCCCCTCAATAACATAGCTAACTACTCCTTTTTCTTTTAGTCTTTCGAGAATATCATAAATTTTTGATCTAGAAACTCCAGAGTAGTTTATAATTTCTCCAACAGATGTCTGTCCAATTTTTAAGAGCGTTAAGTAAACTTTGCTTTCCCCTTTGGTTAGGCCAATTTTTTCAAGTAGCTCTGTGTTCATGTAAGATAATAGTAAGTTTGATATAAAAGTCTTTTGTTAGCTAGCCCCGTAGGGGGGGTGTTAAATATTTATAATGTTATTTTGAGAAGTATTTTTGAGGTGATAAATAAACCTCAGATTTATTCTGGGAGAGTTAGGAAGATGGAACAAGAAGTTGAATTAAGTGTATACAAGGACGGAGAAGATTACTGCTATCAGTTTGCTGGAGATGAAGAAAGAAGAACCAATTCTCCACTGAGAGTGATTAGCTGTCTTGCTAGGTGGCACTTGCGCCCTGAGGGAAGTGGTTTTTCTCCATACGGGAAGACTGTTTTTTTAGAAGATGGTTTGGACCTAGACGAAGGAGATCTTTCAAGGACATTAGATATTACTGTTGCTACTTATAATAACTGGGTAAGGCTTTTGGCTGCTGCAAAAACTGATATTGAAAAATATGAATCAGAGAAAAGAGTTAACTTTGCCAGATCCTTAGAGAAGCTGGCGCAAGAATATGACTGTTGTGAAATTGATGAAAAGGGTCTAGTGGCATCCTATGCTTTGCCCGAAAACAAAATGGACAATGTAGAAATGGAGTATCCTGGAAATGGTATGTGAAGGTTGTGAGATATATAGAAGAGTTGGACGAAAATTCAAGGATAAAGAGTACAAAGCTCCAAGAGGCCATATGAATGCTGTAGTTAGGATGCTAGAAGAAATGCCCACAAATCCTCGGCATAATTTTGTTTGCCTTGGTGAGCCATGGGATATTGCAATTGCAAAGCAGGGGGGAGAGATTTTGTTTAAATTTAGTCATGATCGTGGCGATCCTAGGTGGGCGGGGCGCTCTACTTATACGCAGGATTTATTATTTAAAAGATTGAATGTAAATGATGTCGAAGTTAATGCGGGATTGGACTCTTTGAGGGATTTCATGTCTCAATTTCATGTAGAAGAAAAAGTTTTCAGAGAGATTCGAGATTCTTTGTTGAGATATCAATGTGGGCCGGGAATGTAGTTAATTATCTCCCCCTTTTCTTCGTTATTTTTTCAACTTTACCGTCTAAAAGCCAGTAAACAAGATCAGAATATTTTTGAGCCAATGGAGGATCATGTGTTACCATTACAATTGTTTTTCCTTGTTTGTGGAGTTTTTCTAGGAACTTTATAATAATTTGTCCAGTTTTTGTGTCAAGGTTTCCCGTGGGCTCATCGGCTAGAATTACTTCTGGATCGTTTGCTAGGGCTCTGGCGATTGCGACACGTTGTTGTTGGCCTCCTGATAGTTGATTTGGGTAGTGTCCTCCACGGTCGCCTAGGTCCACCATTTCGAGTAGCTCGTCTGCTTTTGCAAGTCTTTCAGATTCACTGGTTCCTTGAAACATCATTGGAAGGGCTATATTCTCTCTTGCTGTTAAATTATTAATTAGATTAAATTGTTGGAATATGAAGCCTATTTTTTTGCCTCGAAGTTGAGCCAATGCGCTTTCACTTAGGTCGCTTATATTTTTGCCATCCAGAAATATTGTTCCATGAGTTGGTGTGTCGAGAGACCCCACAAGGTTCATTGCGGTTGACTTTCCAGACCCGGATGGGCCCATGATGGAGACGAATGAGCCTTCACTTATTACAATATCAATTCCATCGAGTGCTTTTACTATGTTGTCGCCCAAGTGATAATGTTTTGCAACGTTTTTTAGGCGAATCACCTCTGATTTTTTTGCCATGATTATATATGGAGGGCGGTTTATTTAAATGTGAGGGTGGAGGGCAAAGTTGGCTTATAACAAGCTTTTTAGAGTAACAAATTAAAATTGTTTCACAAAAAACTTACAGGAGATAAGCTTTTAGAGCAATATGTAAAATATTCCACTAAAAAACTTGAGGATGTAGGAGCAGGTGACATATGTCACCCCCTAAAATAATAGTTGAAAATCATTGT
>CAZAZO010000035.1:0-8751 GCA_964489675.1 Candidatus Woesearchaeota archaeon
AAATATGCAACAACACCCGCAATTCCAACTAGTCCTTCTGGCCAGGTAATCATACCATCAAAGGCTACCATCACAACGTAGAGAGCAGAAGCAAAAAAGATTGGCAAGTCTACTTCTATTAATTCATAATCTGTTCTGATCTTTTTTGCGAAAATTGCAACAACCCCTAAGACCATTAAGATATTGGCTATATTAGAACCGATAACATTACCTATAACAATTTCTGAGGCTCCACTCCAAACCGCGAAAATAGAAGAAATTAATTCAGGAAGAGAAGTTCCAACAGCAACAATAGTAACTCCCACAATGAAGGCTGGGATTCCTAACTTTAGACCAATTTTTTCGGCAGCTTCTGTAAAATAATCACTAGATTTTAAAAGTATGGCTAAAGCCACAATAAAAACAATTCCCCAAATTAAAAATACTGGTACCATCTTTTATATTAGGGTGAGGTGTGAGACGTTTTTAAAACTTGGCACAACGCTTAAAAACTATCAAAACTCCGCTATTTTACCAGTGGAATAGCCAATGGGGTAACTTGCTTAAATGCTAGAAAATTGTAAAATGAATTTTGTTGCTCAAGGAAGGTCCGCACATCTCGAGTGAATTTAGTTTCATTTGGACAAAGCACTAATGTTAAGTTAGGCGTGGTGACGCGTGGTAGTGAGCATAGAAACGATCCGATTTAATTCGGCTGGAACGACTCATCCTGTTTGATGTAACTGTTATCAAAACTAGCGTCTTGGTCATATATAAAAATTGTCAAGACTCGAGATTTTGACTTGCGCAGGCGAAGTTAGATGTTGGCACAGAGAGTTTGCCCCCTGGATTTTGGGGTACACCGATTCGGTGCAAAAGCGATCTCTGACAGAAAGCGGCCTATTTTCCACTGGTATTTTTATTTTAAAATATATGTTTGATTACAATAGTCTTTATAAACAAAGAGCTGTCAATACCTATATGAGTACTCATATAGCAACTGTGGCGCTTGGTGAACCAAACCCAGAAGCAGAAGAAACACTTCTTAGATCAGAAATTACACACGTGCAAGAAGAGGTCTTACACGAAAATGGAGAACAAGCATTTCCAAGGGTAGAAGTTTATTCACTTGTAGGCGGGTTTGCTAAAATACCAACAATACAGGAAAAATATTTACTAGACCAAGCATTGTGCGAATGGCCTGGATCGGCAGAAGATATAATGATTTCTCCCAACATGGGTGTTGCAAATACGCATTACTCAAAAGACCCATCAACAATGAGAATTCCCATGAGTAGTGGAGGCCTAAGTACACATAATGGAGAGGACTGGTGGCGCACAGATGAAGATGCTATGAGATTCTGGATGCTTCAAAGTGATGAGTTCAGGCAAGAATTGGCCCAGCAAGGATGGATACATTTTGAACACGTAAAAGATGTTCCTGACCATGAGGCAAAGGAAATAGAAAAATTATTTAACAACAGCTTCACTAGCGGAAAACCATATAAGCGGCAAATGCCCCTTAGTAATCTAATTGCAATCTGCGAACACGAGAAGGATCGGCCCAGTCAAAAGACAGAAGATTTGAGAGAACTACAAGAAGCTCTTGGAGAAAAAGACGCAGAAAAACTTACTTATATGTATAATAAGTCATCTTTATCTTTCAGCTCATCATCATTTCTTTTTGTAAAACCTAGCGGAAGATCTGAAGGGTTAGCCCTAAAGGTATCAACAAGTGGACTAACGGGTAAAGACACAGAACCCCTACTTAGAAGTGCCGCTTTCGATGTTTCATTTAGAACATCCTACGGAGCATCAGAAGCAAGGTGGGTTAATCCCGATAGTAAATCAAGAGTTTTGGGATTAATTAATAACTATATTAAAGCTTGGAAACTAAACGCAAGTGTGCATTTATATGAAAATGGACTTGGAGCAAGTATTTCGGTTGATGACCATTCTTCATGTGGTACAAAACCCGAGAAAGCAAACACTCGACTTCTTTTATCAAGAACAAGGGCACTTAGAGGCTTTGCAAATAGAGCAATTGACCTTGAAGCTGAGGACTATGAGACAAAAACGGATGCGAAATACCTAGAGAGAAAGAGCTCACTTGGACTAAATGCTTAATTCTATCAACCACAACCTTAAAAACAATTTTCTATTAACATTCTTATGAGAAAACAAACACCCGAACTACTGGCCCCAATATCCGACTTTACTATGCTGCGCACAGCAATTGAGAGTGGAGCTGATGCTGTTTATTTTGGGCTAAAAGAATTCAATATGAGGAAGACTGGGAAAAACTTTACCTTAAGAGACTTGGATAAGATATGTAAGATTTGTGCGCCTGGTAAGATAAAGAAATATTTGACATTAAATGTTATTATTTATGATAATGAGCTAAAGAAAGTTGAAAAAATAATTAAGAAAATTAAGGGCAAGGTTGACGCTGTTATTTGTTGGGACTTGTCTGTCATTAGGCTTTGTAGGAAACATAAGGTTCCATTTCATATATCAACTCAAGCTTCTATTTCAAACAGTGAAGCTGCCAAATTTTATAAATCCCTTGGGGCAGAGCGAGTTGTTTTAGCTAGAGAGCTTAGCTTAAAGCAAATAAAGGAGATTTCTAAAATTATTCCTGTTGAATGTTTTGCGCATGGTGCGATGTGTGTTTCGGTCTCGGGTAGGTGTTTTACTTCGCAATTTCAAAATGGACTGTCTGCTAATAGGGGGCAATGTACGCATCCTTGCAGAAGAGCATATGAGATAACAGACTTGACTGACAAGCGTAGGAAATTAAAATTAGAAAACAATCGTGTTATGTCTGCTAAAGATTTATGCACCTTGCCGTTTATAGAAAAAATGAAGAGGGCTGGAATTATTAGTTTTAAAATTGAGGGGAGGAATAGGCCGCCCGAATATATTAGAACAGTTGTTACAGAATATAGAAAAGCCTTGAACAAAAAATTATCGCATAAAGAAATATTAGAGTCTATTGGTGAGCTCAAAAAAGCGTATAACAGAGGTTTTTCTAGTGGGTTTTATTTTAAGATGCCAACTTCAGACGACTTTTCATTTAGTGAGAATGGGGAACAAACAGAGTTTAAGGAATATGTGGGAAGAGTTGAAAAATACTGGCCAAAAATTGAAGTTGCTGAGATTAAAATTCATACGGGGAAGCTAAGTGTGGGGGACGTGATATATTTAATAGAGGAGAACAGTGCTGTTAAGAAAATGAAGGTGGCTCATATGGAGCAAAAGAAGAAGGGTGTAGATGCTGTAAAAAAAGGTGAAATGGTAGGGATAAAAATTCCTGGGGTTAGGCGAGGAACAAAGGTTTACAAGATTAACAAGAGGTGATTAGTGTTTTCTGCATCTATAATATCTTTCTGAAGGCATTGTGTCGCCACCTCTATAAAACAACTCTTTTGCGTCTGATTGATGATTGCAACTTCTTGACCCACTTAAATAACAAAAAGAGTCATGATTTGCATCTTTTTTTAAAAATTCTTTTTTACATCCACTTCTTAATTCACTATTTTTAACTGGTGTGCCTGGCCCCATTACTTCTCGCCAACGCTTTTCTTTTTCTGGAGACAATTTTGCCATGATACCAAAAATCCCTCATCATTTTTAACTATTTATATCCTGCAATACATATAAAAAGACTGGATACTTGAATGTGTTATGAATAAAACAGCACTAACTATTCTAATAAGTATAATTTTGACCATCATTATAGTCTCAATTGTGAATGTTGGAACGAATCTTTTTTTAGACGAGCCAGAATATGATTGCTATGATGAGGCGAAAATAACGCCTCTTTCTCCTAATGCAACGGCAGAAGAAAAAGAAGCGTATAACTCTGAGATAGATGAATGTAGAGAAAAGTGGAGTGAGGTTCAAGAATCATTTAACCAAATAAGGTATTATATTTTTGCAGTGATTGGATTTGCACTACTTTTAGTCGGACTTTTCCACAAAGAAAATCTGGTTCAAATTACTGGCCTTGCAACTGGTGGTATTTTAGTTTTTGAAGGAATTGTTGTAAACTTGAGAAACGAGCTAATTGTCTTTATCTCACTTCTGGCAATGTTGGTTATTTTTGGGATACTGGCATATAGGGTTGTTAAGAAGGGTTAAGTGTAGAAACAGCAGCCTCCCAATAGCATAAATTCTAATAACTTTGAAAAATCAAAACATTTAAATAATCTACACCTGTATACAATTGTATATGAAAACAACAATAAGACTAAATAGTGCGACGAAAGAGCAGCTCAATGCTTTCAAGCAATATAAGAGTGAGAGCTATGACGAACTTGTAAGAAAACTTATTCATTTAGTGAAAATGTGTGAGGAGAAGCCAGAGATAAGTCAAAAAACAGTTCTTGAAATAAAAGAAGCTAGAGAAAGAATTAGAAGTGGAGATTTCTATACAGAAGCAGAAGCTAAAAAGATTCTTGGCCTGTAAAAAAATGCATGAATTAAAATTTGATAAAAAAGCAATTAATTTTTTGAATAAACTTGAGAAGAAGGATAAAAAGAGGATTTGGAATAATCTTCAAGAGTGCAAAGTAGACCCCTTTCGATATCTAAAGCATTTAGAAAATATGGAAGGGTATAAACTAAGAGTTGGGGATTATCGTATTATTATAGATGTTGAAAATACAATTAAAATTTTGAATGTTGTAAAGATAGGAAGTAGAAAGAATATTTATAATTAATATATAAAATAATTTTCTACCTTGAAGCTTCTAGCTTTATAGCCAAACGTACTTTGGTTTTTTAATTTATTAATCCAATCCCCAAACTAACTGCAGCTGCTGCGATACAATAAATTCCGAATGCCCAGAAATAATCTTCTACTAATATGAATTCTAATAACCTTAGGAAAAATAAAGACATAAAAAATCCTACAATAAATGCGGCCACCAAAGACCAACTAAAAAATGCCCCACCCCAACTAAGAACTACTGCTCCTAAAGTTAAGGGGATTAGCATTAAGAATGAAAACCGGAAAGCTTCTTTTTTATCAACTCCTAAGAAAAGACCTGATGAAATTGTCATCCCACTTCTAGAAACTCCGGGGAATAAGGCTAAGACTTGGCAAAGGCCCATAATTAAAGATCTAGAAAAATTAAGGCTGGAATTTATTGCTTTGGCTTCACTAACATTTGGCGAGGACTGCGTCCGAGAGTTAAGGGTGGGTTCTGCGGAAGTATTAACGTGAGCAGTGTAGTGGGTATCATGAAGCCCTCTCTTCTTCTTTAAATTTTTGGTTGACAATACTATTATTCCTGTGAAGAAAAACGCTCCTGCTAAAAAGAAATAGTTGCTGGCAAGGCTTTCAAAATAATCTTTTAAAAATAAGCCTGCTAGACCTGCTGGGATAATTCCTAGAAGCAAATAAAGCCACATTTTTTTGTATCTTTTATCAAATGTTACCAGCTTGTAGATTTCTCGACGAGTATAGGTAATTACTGCAAAGAGAGAGGCTAGATGAAGCATTACAAAAAAGAATAAGTCTACTTCGCTGAATAAATTAGAGAATAAAGCTAAATGCCCCGAGCTAGAGATTGGCAAAAACTCCGTTGCAGCCTGAACAATTGCTAGTAAAATTTCTGTTAGCATAAAATAACATGTTGCCCGGAGTATATAAATGTTTAAAATGGTGCTTGGATAATGTAATTTATGGTAGAAAGAAAAATTCATACTGGTTGCTTAGTTTATGTTACTTCCTATAGAAATTCGATTGGGTCCACTGTGCCAATGATACACAAACAAACTGATCCTGGGGACATTCATTATGGGAAATGGGTAGTCCCTGGAGGTGGATTTAGTCCAGAGAAGGGAGATGGGACGCTTCTTGATTGCGCAAAAAGAGAAGTCGCAGAGGAGCTAGGAATAATACTGCCTATTTCAGATATAGAGGAAAGGGGGATTGTTCATTTTCAAAACACAGGAAGACTAAAGCCGAATGGAAGAGAATTTAGTTTTGATTATGATTGTACAATTTTTTCTGCATCCACATATCAAGCTCCAGACACCACCAGATGTGAAAATGGACACTATGGAGACGGAGAAAAAGATGAAATGAAGGAATGGCCGTATAAAGACATGCCTCGGGGCCATCCCTTAATACATTCATGTGATGGACATATCCTAACAGCATTAGAAAGTGGCTCAAGTGCGCCTGGTAGAACACCTAGGTTTGAAATGACAATCAGACATGCGGGACACAGATTGTCTGAAGTTAATATAAAATGGAAGTAAGTAAGGGTAGTGAACTAGAAAGGGGAGGTGGTGTTTTGCATGTGAGTATTTGCTATTTGATACACAATGATCGTCTCCTTGTAACAGATATAAATCCAGAAGATGGCAATGTTCACAGCGGGGTGATTGTTGCTCCGCGCAGCATAATTCAGGCTGAAGAAACTCCATATAGAGCAATATCTAGAGGATTTGCCGAAGGAACTGGATTGATACTAAGAAACCTAGAATATGTTGGATGTGCTTTTTTTAATAATGAAGATAGAACGGGTCTAAATGGGGAGGCGTTTGGAGTTAATACTTGTGCTTGGATATATCATGCCAAAAACTCATCTGGGAAACTTAGACCGACTGACAGAGACGGCAATAGAAATGTTTGGATTTCAACAGCACACGTGCTGGATCACCCCATGCATGATGGGGATCAATTTATGTGGAGACAATTAACGGGACATGACTGGAGTCGATTTGATGCCTACATAAAACACCAAGGAATACAGCTTGATAAAAAACAAAGTTATATTGATTTTCACTAATATCTCTTAAACTCCACCAACCCTTCTTCGTCCCAAATATATAGGCTATCCCCCTTGTCGTTCCAAATGTCTTTGGTTTCTAATGTCCAGATTTCTCTCGCGCCCAAGGCTTTTTCATAAATATGTGTTGCATCATCTTTTGCCAAGAGACTTAGTTTTACATCGCAATTATTTTTTAGGATTAGCTTTTCAGAATCGCTGTCGCTTTCGTCTAACCAGGTCCACTCAATAATTTCTAAGCATCCATAGTTTTTTGAACGCTGCCAAATGCCCTTGTCGTTTTTTCTAGCCTGCTTTTCAGCTGCTTCCATATCGCTATAGTATTTATCTTCACCATAATAATATAGATTAGCTAGACCATTTTCTAAAATCAATTCATTTATGTTTTGGTTGTTATTGAAAACATACCCCAAGACCCTGCCGTATCTGTCACCTTCTGTTCTTTCTAATAATATTGTTTGATTTAGGATTTGATCTTTTAAGAAATCTCCCGCCTCATTTGAAAACAACATTTCTTTTTCTGGGGTGTTGATCCCCAAGAGTCTGACTTTTTCTGAATTGTTCAAAACTATTGTGTCTCCATCCACTATTCTTTCAACTATGAATTCTTGTCTTGAAGGCTCAATAAACTGAGATGTGTAATTCCAGTAGAGAATGCCTGTTAGGATGATTAGGAGGGTTAGGCCAAGTTTTCGTTTGGGGGTCATGAAATATGGAGGGCGTTAGTAGTTATAAAATTATGTGGCAAATCACAACAATTCTTTTAAATCTCATATACTATTTATTTCTATGGAAGAAGAAACCTTTTATGTAACTCATTATATTCCGGACAAGATCCCTGAAGTGGGACGGCTTAGAAGCATTGAATTTCTTACCACAAGAGATCCTAGTGGGAATGGAAAGCTATATATGGGATTTGACGCTGGAAGGGAATTCTCAAGAAGTGACCTATCTTTAAGTGTTGAGCACGGTGGTGTGGTCGAGCTGCCAAAATCAGCAGAAATTGAAACAAGTGAGGGAGTTTATGTGGATGGCGATGGGGGTGTCTGGATAGCGAATTACAATAAACCGTTTAGAGACAGCAAAAGAAGAAAGATTTGTGAGCCTTCTGAATAATCATTAATTTTAAAGACTAAAGAAATTATTGCGGTAAGCTCAAATTCAGTAAATTAACAAGCAAGGCTTGACTACCTGGGTGGTTTGCGGGTGGGGAATTTGAGCAATCAACTACAGTAACATTTAAAAGGCTAATTTTATGATAAATATTTATGAGCAAGGTTAGAATCAAGCTACAAAGTGTTGATATCGAGAAACTCAATGAAGTTATCAACAGAATAAAAGATATTTCTAGCAGTGCGGGTGTTCCAATTTCTGGACCGATTCCACTTCCAACAAAAAAATTGAAAGTAACAACTAGAAAATCTCCATGCGGAGACGGCACTGCAACATTCGACAGATTTGAAATGCGAATCCACAAAAGATTAATCGATCTTCCAGCAAACGAAAAAGTACTACACCATATTATGAGGATGAAAATCCCAAAATCAGTTAATATTAAAATTGAGATGAAAGACTGATTTTTCACATGTGTTCCTAATTAAATAAATCTTTAAATATAGACTTTATATTCTCTAAATATGCCAACACAACATATTTTTAAAACATCTATATATAACTTGGATGGAAGAAGACGTCCAAAGTATATTGTTTTCTCAAACAAAGAAGATGTTTATTCTAGTCCAGAAGAACACATATTTTATAACAAAACAAATTTAATTAACAAACTTTTAGAAAATCCTCGAAATAAGTTTGATTTTCCTTCCTTTAATACTCAGGGAGGAGACATATATTTTCATTCTGAAGAATTTGAAAAATTAAAGGATTTTTATTTAATGTATATACATCCTATACAAGTTCCTGAAAAAGATCAAGAGCACATAAAAAGAATGTATAAAAGATTTGCAGC
>CAZAZO010000036.1:0-8545 GCA_964489675.1 Candidatus Woesearchaeota archaeon
GTAAATAAAAATCTAAATCAATTCACCTTCGTCTAACGGGAAATCTTCCTCAGTTCTTTGGAGGGGAATAGCATTCCTACTAATCAAAACAATATCCCCGATAGCCTTAATAAAATTATGCGGAACAATAATACCTCTAGCACCACCCAAAATTGTTGCATGCTCAGAGTCCCTAGAAACAACGATTCTCCACCCGTCTATCTTATTATCTATCAAATTAACTTCTTCAATGAATCCAAACAAGTCTCCTTCATCAGTATAAACCTGGTGTCCGACGACTTCTGTCAGCCTTTTTATTTTTAACATGAATATAGTTGATAAAATGCCTTTAAATATATTTCTATATTGTAAGACATAGGATTAAAGAATATACTTAAGGATGCTTAAGTTTAAAAAAATAAGAATACTATTGATATACATGGTAAACGAAAAAATAAAAGAGTTGACGACTATATTAATTGCAATACTAATTCTCTCTTCTGTTATAATATTCAACGGCGTTCGAGAAAAAACCAACTTCACACAAGACTTTCTACCAGTGTTTGCAAGCATGTTCTTAATAATCCTTATAAGTATCTTCGTAAAAAAGATGACTGCATATTATTATGAGGCAGATATAACAACAAGGTTCTGGGAATTTTATAGATTCGGATTTCACAAAGGATCTCACTTAAAAAAACCAACTCCAATGATATGGCTACCTATTCTACTAAGCCTATTCTCGGGAGGTGCAATTTGGTGGCTCGGAATTTTAGAATTCGACATTAAGCCAAAACCAGAAAGAGTTTCAAAGCGGCACGACCTCTACAGATTCAGTGAAATGACCGAATGGCACATCGCAATAATTTCTCTGTCTGGAGTAATCGCCTGCCTAGCCTTATCCGCAATCGGATATATTGCTGGTTTTGAACAATTTGCAAAACTCTCTACATTCTACGCTGCCTGGTCAGTTATTCCACTTTCAACCCTAGACGGAACAAAAATCTTATTCGGCAACAAAAGCATGTGGACAACAATCACAATAATAACAGGATTCTTCTTAGTAGCAGCTTTAGCGATATAAAATTAATTTTCTTACATACGAAAATTTATATTTATGCACCTATATTGGGCCTAATCCGTAATAAAGTTCGGATTACGCAATATTATAAGAAATTGAAAAGGGGCAAACTTATGGGAATGTTAATGGATATACTAAATCAACTTTATGGAATGGCACTCTAACCTCTACACCAGAACGAGAATTTCTAAGGCGAGCTACTTTCGCAACTTCATCCAAGGTCATTACTTCATACCATGGCCAATCTATAGCGGTTTCTACCCCATCAAATGTTCTAACTTCTTTTGTTGATGGGTCGATAGTTTTTTGACCCTCATAATAAAGTTCACATTTATTTCCTAAAAATCTGTTTAATATGTTTGAGACTCGTTGCTCTACTACTGCTCGACCTTCTAATTCTTCATCCAATCTTCGTGCCATCTTATATTTGTAACTCTTTAGTAGTATATAAACCTTTTGGTTTGCCCTTTTTCAACTCTCAACACCTCGTGTCGAGCCCCGCTGCACTCTCCTCCTTTCAGTCGTCGAGTCTTATAACGGGGGGATAAAGAGGAAATCCCTCGGCTCGGGATTTCCCCAAATTTTACACCAACTCTGAAAAAATTCTCGGCTCTGTTTCACGAGGAGAATTTTTTCGAGGGGTCAAAACCTTCAGTTTTGAATTTATAACAAATTCCCACCCCCACAACAAATTAATTAAACCCCCCGCCCAATTAGCAACCATGAAAGAACTATCTGTCGACCCCAGAACCTATCAAGAAGAAATTTTTAAAACCGCCAAAGACAAAAATACTCTAGTGGTCCTTCCAACCGGAACCGGAAAAACACTAATTGCTATTATGACTTCTGTACATAAATTCAAATTAAAGCCTCTAGAAAAAATTGTTATCCTAGCACCAACTAGGCCCCTAATCGAACAGCACTTTAAGGACTTCCAAGAAAAACTACCCGAAGACTGGTGCGACGCACAACTTTTTACCGGAAAAACTCCTGCAGAAAAACGTAAAAAAATATGGCAAACAGCAGAATTTATTTTCTCAACCCCACAATGTATATCAAATGATCTAAAGAAAGGATTATATAGCCTAGAAGATGTAGCACTGTTAATCGTCGATGAAGCACACAGATGCGTAAAAAACTATGCTTATAATTATGTTGCTCAAAAATATAAAACCCAGTCTCCATCTCATCACATTCTAGCCCTAACCGCTTCTCCTGGAGGAGACAAAAAAACGATAAAACAAATCTGTGAAAATTTAAATATTGAAGCAGTAGAAATAAGAACAAGAGATTCTCCCGACGTAAAACCATACTTGCAAGAACTAGAATTTGAAAAAATATTCGTTGACTTCCCCCCAGAATTCATGCAAATAAAAATACTACTTGAAGGAATTTACGATTCAAAAATTCAAGACCTAAAAAACAGAAAACTGCTCTTCGGCTCAACTAATAAAATTACATTACTAAAACTCCAAACAAAACTAGCAAATGAAGTTAGAAGGTCCCGTAATGGAAACAAAATGTGGGGGATGTCTCTTTGTGCTCAGGCTCTAAAAATAGCACACGCAACAGAGCTAATAGAAACTCAAACCGCTGCTGCCCTAATCGAATATATGAAAGACCTATACAAAAAATCAAATGAAAAAAAATCTAAGGGGGTCCAAATAATAACAAAAGACTCTCGGTTCCAACGAGCATTTACTCTTAGCTCAACTCTTTCCAAAGAACATCCCAAACTAGAAAAACTAAAAGAAATTATTAAAGAACGATTAGAAGAAAACCAAAATTCAAAAATTATCATCTTTGCACAATTCAGAGAAACAATTAGAAAAATACACGACGAACTAGAAAAAATCCCCGGAGCAAACCCAGGAATATTCGTCGGACAAGCACAAAAGAAAAACTCAAAGGGGCAAATCACCGGGCTAAAACAACATGAGCAAAAACAAATGATTCAAGATTTCAAAGACAATAAAATAAATATCCTCCTAGCAACCTCCATCGCAGAAGAGGGCCTAGACATCCCAGAAGTCTCAGAAGTTATTTTTTACGAACCAGTCCCTTCAGCAATTAGAAAAATACAAAGAGCTGGAAGAACAGCAAGACTAGCTCCTGGGAAATTAAAAATCCTGATTACAAAAAACACCCGAGACGAAGCATACTACTATTCATCATATCACAAAGAAAAGAGAATGCACAAAGCAATTGATGAAATCAAAAAAGATTTTGATAAAGACAGCAAAGACAACTACGAACAACAAACATTATTATAAATTATACAAAACTATTTTAACTCCACCTCCTAAACCATAATATGACCAATGAAATAATTGAAAAAATAAAAAAATTTGTAGAAGAGTCCTGCAAAAACCCTTCCAGTCATTACGGCCAAGAAATCTTTTTCTGCCATTTTATTCCAATGGTTGCCCATGCAAAAAACTTAGCAAGAATGAAAGAAAACATCGATATGGAAATAGTAGAATTAGCAGCCTGGCTACATGACATAGGTAGCATAACATACGGCAGAAAAGACCACCACATAACTGGAGCAAAGTTAGCAGAAGAAAAGCTAAAAGAGCTAAATTACCCTGAAGAAAAAATAAAAATAGTATCTGACTGCATTTATTGTCACAGAGGAAGCCAAGCCATAGAAAGAAAAACTCCCGAAGCCCAAATAATTGCCGATGCTGATACAATTTCTGCATTCGATAACTTGTCAGGATTATTCAAAGCAGCAGTATTCCACGAAAACCTCAACCAAATCCAAGCGAAAGCCTCAGTAAAACAAAAGCTTCTAAACTCCTGGGAAAAATTATCCCCTAGAGCCAAAGACCTAATTAGGCCAAAATACGAAGCCGCAATGATTTTACTTAGCTAATATATAATGGCAAAAAAACAAATAGAAAACATATTCTCTTCTTCTGAAAAACCAAAGACCCCGCCTTGCCCAAATCCAAATAATCCAATTATAGTTGACACAAGAGAAAAACAGTCCCTAATAGCAGCAAACCTCCTAGAGCAAAAAGCGAACATTAAATTCGAGAAACTAGATATTGGGGACTACTTAATAAACGATATTTGTGTTGAAAGAAAAACATTCTCTGACTTTCTCTCCAGCATGATAAACAAAAGACTCATTAATCAACTAAAAGAATTAAAAAAATACAATAAACCAATTCTACTCCTTGAAGGATTTTACTATAATTACAACGACTATAATATGCACGAGAATGCAATCCGAGGCATATTAACTAGCATAGCAACAGAATTTCAAATTCCAATAATTTATACAGAAAATGAATCCGACACTTCAAAATACCTAATTAATTTGGCAAAAAAACAAGAAGGCAAAAAACAAGAAGTCTCAATAAGACAAACAAAATCATTTAAATCTCTAAATGAAAGAAAACAATTTATCCTCGAAGGATTCCCAAAAATTGGACCAACAACTGCAAAACAGCTTCTAAAAAAACACAAAACCCTAAAGAAAATATTCAACCTAAAGCCAAAACAATTGAGTGAATTTATCGACGACAAGACACTAAGGGCATGGAATGAATGTTTAGAAAAATAACTCTACTCTTTTAGTCTATCAATTATATCCTGACTAATTTCCTCAATACCCCTCTCCCCATCCACAATAATTACCTTTTCCCCATAAAAATCAAGTACGGGCTTAGTCTCCATATGATAAGTCCTAATTCGCTTAGCAATCGCTTCTTTGTTATCATCTGCTCTTTGAACTAACTTGCCGCCACATTTGTCACACTTCTCAGGATCTTTTGGCCTAGGAGCCGTACAAATATTATACCCCTCCCCACAATCCATGCAAGATACCCGCCCAGAAAGCCTCTTTAAAGACTCTTCATCACTAATTCTTATCTCAACAACCCTGTCAACATTTATCTCTGAGCCCAAGAGCTTCGCCTGCTCTAAATTCCTAGCAAAACCATCTAATATAATCCCATTTTTACAATCACCTTCCCCCATTCTCTCCTTTAATATCTCTAACATTAATTCATCAGATATCAAACGCCCCTCTGCGATAACCCCTCTAACTTTCTTTCCCAATTCTCCACGAGCGGCCCGCGGGAAATGCCCCGGAGCTAAATGACAAAGCCCCCTAGCCCAATCCACAATCTTAGCCTGGGTCCCCTTGCCCGAACCCTGAACGCCAACAAATATTATATTCATAGCAAAAAAAATTCAACACCCTTTATAAGATTTTTGCAAAATAAAACACATAAAAAATATTTCATGCGAACTTTTGAAAACTAGCAAATTTCAAAAGTTCTCTTTATAAATTATCCTACGGCCCAACCCAAAACTCCGCCCATTCTGCATCTTTCGCAAGTTCACGAACATCATTCAAACTAACATTATTAATATTACTCTCATACCTATAAACATTTTCTGCCTTTGTTGCAAACTCCTCCATAACAAGCTGAATAGCCATGTCGTTACTCCCCTCCCCATGAAGAGCATCTTTTCCCACAACCATCTCTTTTGCCCCCGCCAACTCATCTTCCGTTAACTCCCTCATCTTCTTAAATTCTTCTTTGCAAATTTTAATAACTTCTTCTTTATTTTCAGGATCGCACCCCGCCCATATAACCAAATGTCCATAATTCCTGCCCAAATCCAAGCCAGACCTAACCCCATAAACCAAACCCCTCTTCTCACGAACCTCCTTAAATAATCGACTACTCATCCCCTCGCCCAAAATAGAACTAAAAACCTCAGCCGCATATCTTTTTTCACTAGACAACCCAGGAAAATGAAGGCCCAAACAAAGATTGCTCTGCATAAGTAATTCCCCCCTGTTCTCATTAGATTGTCTAATCTCTTTTAAAACATTTAAATCCCCTAATGCCTCTCCACCTCTTTCAGTCATGGCATATTTTTCAGCAAACCTCAAAACATCTTCAAAAGAACTGTTGCCCACAACACATAAAACAGAATTACTAGGAACATAAATTGCTCTATGCTTATTCAAAAGATGATCTCTAGTCATAGACTTAACGGTTTCTTCAGTGCCAGTAATAGATATTCCGAATGAAGATCCATATAAATTATATTTAATAAGATCCATCGCATGCGCACGTGGATTATCCTTATACATCTTAATTTCCTCACAAATTACATTACGCTCTCGCTCGACTTCCTCTTGTGGAAAAATCGGATTGAAAAATATATCACTAATGACATCAATTGCCAACTCTAAATGTTTATTTGGAAGCCTCACATGATATGCAGTAATTTCCTCATGAGTAAACGCATTAAGATCTCCTCCCTTTTGCTCAAGCTCTTCGGCAATTTCTTCAGCGTTACGCTTATCCGTTCCCTTAAAACAAAGATGCTCCATAAAATGAGCAATCCCCTTCTCTTTTTCTGTCTCATACATAGCACCAAAGCCAACACCCATCATAACAGTAGTAACTGCAGAGTCTCTTTTTTCGTGAATCACAATCAGACCGTTTGACAACTTCGCTCGATTAAACTTCGCCATAAATAAAAATATAAGAAAGAGTATTTAAGGTTAGTCCTATAAATCAATCCCCAGGTCATTAGCACTACTATAAACAAAATCCCTAACTTCTCCGTTAGAAGTCATCGCGTCCTCAATATCTCTTTCTGCCTTAAGAGCCGTAGAATGAGACTTGCCAAAAGCTTTACCCACAACAGGAAAGGAATGCCCACACTTTCTATATAAGTACATTGCAATATTCCTAATAAAGGTATGATTTCTCTTTGTTCCCAGAATTAAATCTCTGGTAGACATATCCTTTCTGTTCGCAATATAACTAACAATAGCTTTTGAAGTTTGCTCTATGGGGGCATCTAAATATTCACTAACAAACTCCAACCCCCTTAGCTGTTCTTCAGTGATAACCTTATCATTCCCCATTCCTTCATAAATCACAATATTAGTGGCCGCTCCCTCAACTGGACAATAGCTTGGCCTTCCCGTAGTTTTTGCTATAAGCCCCACTGTTCTTTCATCTAAATATCCCTCCCCTGCCCGTCTAGCTAAAGAAAGCCTTGCCTCCATATCTGTCTTATCTAACCTAACCAATGATCCACGTTGAATTTTTTCAAGAATCGGACCAGCATTAACTATCTCCTCCAATGGCAAATTACTAGTCACAACAAGCTGTCTCCCATTAAGCAAAAAAGGCTTAATCATTTTCAAAAAATATTCACGCATCCAATCTTTTCTTTTCCCACCAGCAAGAACATGAACATCGTCTAAGGCAAGAAGATCTGCCTCGGCATACTTCGCATACGGATCCTGAGATCTATCACTAAAGCTAGAACTAACTTCTTGAAAAAGAACAGATGTGTCCAAGCAAGCTACTTTTAATCCTGAATCAAGAGCCCGATGAGCAATCGCATGCATCAAATGAGATTTCCCCAATCCAGATGGACCATAAATGAACAGGGGCTTTCTGCTATCTTTAGATGAGCCGATATCATCAGCTGCTTTTAATGCAGCCGCATAAGCAAATATGTTGTTTTCTCCCATCGCAAAATTATCAAAAGTATAGGCTGGGTCAACTTCAGAATATGGAATCAATACCCTCTTCTCTGACGAGAAATATTCCCTTGATTAGCATCATCCTCCCTAGATACAGCAACGACAGAATCTCCGCTTTCACTTACAATTTTAGGCTTGTATTTCTCTCCATGAACAAAACTAAGTCCAAGATTTGTGCCAATAACAGAAGAGAGCGCTTCTCTTATATGCTTCGCATAGTTTTCCTCAAGCCAAGATTGATAAAAGTCATTTCCAACACCCAGTGTTATTCCAACCCTATTCATAGATACTGGATGAATAACTCTAATCCATCTATCCATTATATCTTTATTGAATCTCTTCTCCAACTTCTCAAGCACCTGTGGCCAAGCATCTTTCAATTTCTCATCATCATTTCGTTCCATCTTCAAAATTCCCAGAAATAGCCTTCTGAGGTGGCACACCTCTAACTATCTGTAAATAAAGCTCTTTTTAATTCTTTCTAACCCTAAAAACCCTCTCGTCTCCCACAATAAATTCATCAACTAACTCAAATTCCATATCCAAAAAATCCCTTAACCACTTTCTACTAGCTTCAAACCTCTTTCTACCCGAAATACTTTTCATTGGCATACTAATAACAACAGTATCACCCTTATTTAAGACGTCTCTTAATCCAAGTAAAAATTCCTTAGAAGAATCTTTTTTTATTGCCTCCATCGCATCAATTACCTGCAGCATCATAACAACTCTTGGCTCCTTAGCCCCACTAACAACATCAAGAATTTCTTCAAATTCAAAAATATCACCCCAAATTACCTTGGCTCCAACAAACTCTTGATTCTCAAAATATTTATTCATAGCCTCCACTAGTTGCCCAGTAGCCTCTATTCCTATATAGTCCACGTCCCCCAAAAACCCCAGAACATACCCATAAGAAAAACCAATATCACCGCAACCCGAAACAA
>CAZAZO010000037.1:0-8513 GCA_964489675.1 Candidatus Woesearchaeota archaeon
GACGAGCATCCTATCATTTTTATATTTCAGGATTAAAAAGGGCAAAAAGGATAATAGCAGTTTCAAATAGCACTAAGGGTGATTTAATAAAATTATTAAAAATTTCACCAACGAGAATAAGGGTTATCCCAAACGAAATTGATTTCAAGCCATTTAAAAAACTAAAAAACAAACAGAATCTAAAGAAGAAGTATTCCCTAGAAGGAAAAACAGTTCTTCTAACAATGGGGAGTGGATTTTATAAGAATTTTTCAATTAGCCTAAGAGCGTTCAAAGAGCTTAAAAATAAATATCCAGATCTAGTTTTACTAAAGATAGGAAAATTAAGAAGAGAAGATTCTGAGTTTATAGAGAGGTTTGATCTGAAAAATAGCGTGCTAGAGAAAAAAAATCTTAGCTCAAAAGAACTAGCTGAAATATACAATATATCAGACATATTGGTTTTTCCAAGCTTATATGAGGGATTTGGAAGACCGCCACTTGAAGCGATGGCATGTGGTCTACCTGTGATTACTTCTAGTTCTTCTTCTCTGCCAGAAGTAGTGGGAGATGCTGCAGTAAAAATAAATCCACTTTCTCAAAAGGAATTAAAAAACGAAATAATAAAACTAATTGAAAATCCATCCCATAAGAACAAATTAATCAAAAAGGGGCTCGCAAGAGCAAAGAAGTTCAAAAAGAGAAATATAAAAATAGATCTAGAATCAGTGTACAAAGAAGTTCTCAGCTCTTAGCTTCAAGTTTTAGCATATCGCCATAAATTCTGTCATACTTCTTCGGGAAAAAACTCAAGTATCCTGCGCCATGACTAAAGGTTAGCTCTCCAAAATATATTTTCCCATCACATTCGTACCAGTCAACCCTTACATAATCAAAGTCCTTTGCTAATTTTTCAGAAAGCTCACGCATTTTTTTAAAATTCTTAGGTTTCTTAATGCTTTTATCTATGTCGTTAGCAGGGTCATCTCCAAACTCTTTCTTCTCGCACCAATTAAAGTGAGACAGCTTCCAGTCCCTTGTATAAATGGTTCGTTGATGTTGTGTAAATCTATTTGTATCTACTTGGATGAATTCTGTTTTTCCACCAAAGCAATGAAACTTAAAGTCGGCAGGAATTTCCCCCCTTTCATCCAGAAGCATTTTCTCGACTAAAATTCGTGGTTTAATATTTTTGTACTGCCACTCTTTAGCAAGTCTATAAAAATCAATATCTAGCCATCTCTTACAATTTTTTTTAATTAATTCAGAATCAACCTTATCTTTTTTCGTTGCAAACAAGGTCATCCCGCCACCATGATTCGCCTTTACCACAAATGGTTTTGGAATCTTAGCAAAATTTACTTTTTCCGGATTAGTCGTCTCAAGAATAAGAGGTACTAGGTATTGTTTCCCAACTTTTTTTGCAATATAATCACGAACAGCATATTTGTCCGCACAAAGGGTATATGTGTTATTGTGGTCGTAAAGCTTCTTCCAGTTTAGTTTTTCATTTAATGTCTTCGGATTATTCAAGTTTGGGAAAAATCCATAAATTCTTTTAAAGGTAAACAAGATGGAGATCTTGGCAGGCAAAATTCTTTCGTTGATAAAAAAATAAGAGTCTATTGGAAGAAAAATAAGTCTCTCAAATATATTCTTTTTCTCATGCCGCTTTTCTTTATAGTATTTTTTATATTTATAGACTAATCCCATTAAGTTAACCATATCCACAGCTTTTTATATCTTTCCTGAAATAATTCTTTTAAATTTATTCCCATAATCTCCCACTTCAAATTTTTTCAAAAAGACGCCCCTCCCCTTCTTCCCCATTTTAAGTCTCAACTCTTTATCTTGAAGCTTTTTAATACAGTCAGCAATTTCTTCTGGAGAGTTTTCCTTTAGCACAAATCCTATTTTTCCATCTTCAACTATAGAGGGTATTGTTGCAATCCCATTCGCAATTACAGGAAGCCCCATCATCATCCCTTCAACAATTACCCTTCCAAATGTTTCAAGAGGATATTCGGTTGGAAAAACAAGAACATCACTTTTCTGTAGAATATTCAACTTGTCTCGCTCAGTTTTCTTGCCCAAATAAAAAACATTTTTTTCAAGTTTATTTTCTTCAACAAATTTTTTAAAATAAGATTGATCATTTTGCGATCTCCATCCACCAACAAAGTTACATCTGAATTTAACTCTCTCATGTTTTAGTATTTTGCATGCCTCTAGTAGTTTCGGCCACCCCTTACTTTGATCCATATTGGATAAAAACAATATATTAAAAGAACTTCTTTTCTTTCTAGATTCCATAAGGACCGAGAACTTCTTTTCTTCAATTTCATTCTTAATAGCATTAGGTAGAACAAAGATATCTTTTCTGGGAATTAGCCCATGTAAGTCTCCAACCAGCTCATCTCCCAGAGCAATGGCTTTTTGATTTCTTAACACAGAGGAAATAACCCCCCTCTTTAGAATCGATTCCCAATCTGACTTCAAAATCCTACTCCTAACGTGAAATAGTATTTGCCCATTCCAATATTTTTGAATTTGCTTTACAAATATCCAATCTCTCCATAGCCCAAAACTAGTCGTAGCAGGGACAAAATAAACAATATCTGGTCTAAAATCTAAGAGTTGTTTTTTTATTTCAGCCTTCACCTTAAAAATACCAGCAAGTTTATCAAAATTAACTTTTCCAACATCTTTCATTTTCTTAGAATAATTTAGTTTTATATTTCTCACATCAAAACCATTAGACTTTTTCAAAATATCTAAGCACATTTCGCTACTTATCGCACTTCCATAATGAGGCGGCGGCAGTGGACTTAAAAATAGAACTCTTTTTTTCATTTTTTCACCCCAAGTAGATTAAGATATCTCATAGCAATAAGGTGTCTTTTTACCTTATTCCATGCTCGAGTCGGGTGTATAACTAATTGGTATAGCCATTCAAGGCCGATCCTTCTAATGAGTAGCGGAGATTCTTTTTTGCTACCTATCAAAAAATCAAAGGCAGCGCCAACATTAAAATAGTCTGCCTGATATTTCGAATAAAGTTGATTTGAAAGTATTTCTTGTTTAGGACTACCAACACCAACCCAAATAAAATTTGCCCCAAATCTCTCCAGCTTGTCAGCAATCTTTTTAATCTCCATATTTCCAAACGCACTACCCTTAACGTAGGGTGGGTTATATATTTTTATTTGATTCCACTTAAGACTGGTTTTGTCTACAATCTCAGCAATCTCAGCCTTGCCAATAAAAAAATGTTTTTCTTCATTATTTCTTTTTCTCTCCAGGAACTTCCTCATAAATGCAGGTCCCCGAACCTGCTCAATACGAAGATTTCTACCAATCATCCGACCATCGGGAAAATTAATATTATTCTTAGATAAAATTTCTTTATGATATAATTTGTTGTTTTCAAATTGCCAAAGACTGTCAAGATTTAGAAAATTAAAAATTCTTTTTTGTCCCAAAAAGAAATCTGGTTTTTTAGATACAAAATTAAGTTTAGGCATTTTTTTGCCTCCTCCCTAAAACCATTCCGAATAAGAATATGTATCTACTTAAAATTGTTGCTACACAAGCGCCCATAACTCCCCAAAACATCCCCTCTAAAGGAAGCCCAAATCCTAAGAGTCCACCAATTTCAGGACCAAATGCAAGCCCTAAATTAATAAAAACAAAATTAAATAAAATATTTAGAAGAGTGGATCCTATTAGCAAAATAGAAATAATTTTACTTCTTTTCTGACTCATATAATACATCCTGTAAAGAGTAATTAAAGGAAAGCTAATTAGCAAAAAGGACAGAGGAAGAAGGTAGAAGTGTGCGGTTAAATATTCTGCACCATAAACAATTTGAATAAGATATTTCGAGACGATAAATGTAAAAATAAGTGCAGCTACAGAGATTAAAAAAGTTAAATTTCTCCCCCTTAAAAAACCCTTCTCTAGGCGGTTTCCCTTAAGTCTTGCTAGAACAGGAAAGGCCGCCGCACCACCAAACCCAATTAATACAGCAGCAGAAGAGATAAGGTTAAATGCAGCTTGATAAAATCCCAAATAAGCTCCAGATACATAATGTCCTAACATAATTTGATCAATCAGCCCAAAGAAAATTCCCGAAAGAGCTGTAACACTCAGAGGTAATATAAATTTCCAAGAATCAACTTTTTCTTTTTTGCTCAATTTATTTTCTCTTGCTCTTCCAAATGGGTGTTTAATTTTGGCAAGTATCCAGATGTACAAAAAACTAAGAAAGTAGCAAAAACTAAGAATAACAAAAACAAATAAAAGATAGGTTTCTAGTGGAAGTGTCTTTAAGAAATAAATAATACCCAAGGGCAAAAGAACAAGTCGGGAAACTTGAAGAACAACTTCCTTCACAAACTGAGGCTTAAAATCATTTCTACAATTAAAAATAGGGCTGATGTAGTTTATCATTTGTTGAATCGGCAAATAAATTATTCCAGCTAGAAGTGCATAAAAAATTGGCTTATCATAATATATATTCGCCAAATACCCAGCAAGTAGCAGAACCAAAAGAGAACTAAAAAAGAGTAGGTAGATCTTATATCTAATAAAATAATAGAAGTGCCCCTTAGCCTTCCCCGGGCGCTTATCAATTAGCTTAGCAACGTAAACACCCATTCCACTAGTAATTCCTAAGTCGCTAAATACTCCAAAAAATAATATTGTTGACAATGCAAGTCCATAAAGCCCATAGATTTCTGGCATCATTATTCTAGCTAAAATAATTGTGAAAAGCAAGCTTCCACCTTTCGCTGCAACAGTTGTTGCAATCTGCCAAAAGGAGTTTTTTAAGACCTTTCCCGTATTGCCAGAGAAATCTCTTCGTCTAAATCTGTCAGCAATTTCAACTCCTTCCGCAGCCTCAGTTTTGAGAAAATTTTTGACCTTATTCTCCATTATATTTCCAATTCTTTCTTATTTTTATTTCTTACTAAAAGATATATTAAGCTAACCCTAGGCATAAAATTTTTACCCCTAGAAGAAATATCTAAATAGTCTACAAGAAAATGAAATAAAAATCCAGCAAATAAAAAGTATGCAACGTTATAAAAATATGAAACTAACAAAATCAGTAGCAATGCCTCAGTGCAGTGAAAAATAAGAACTGGATATTTATAATCATCTAGGGTTTCTCGGGAAATTTTTGACCTAATTTTGCTGTCACGAAAGGTTTCCCCTATAATTTCATTGGGTAAAATTATATTTTTTTTTATAGAAAAATACAAAAAATGATCCAGGTCCATTATAAGCCACCCGCCTAACCAAAACAACAATACGCCAAACCACCCAAAGTCAAAAATAAACCAAATTAATCCAGCGGCAATAGTGCTAAGTAGCAGATGGGGCAGTGGCTTCATTTATTTGTCTCCAATCTTTTTAACAATCTCAGCAAATGCAGGACGAGTAATTAAAACACCAACAGAGAGTCCAATGATCGTTGTAACAGCAAATCCCTTAAGCAGTCCTGCTCCAGCAGCAGTAATCCCCATAAATCCAAGTATTCCAGTAAGAGGTATTAGGGCAACAAAAGTAGTAGTAAAAGCTGTTCCAATAATAAATAATGCTTTTTTGATCTGTTCTCTAATGGACTCGCCCTTTATCCTAGACTCATCCAAAATAACAATCTGACTATCAATACCAGTTCCAATCGCAGCAATAATTCCAGCAATAGAAGGAAGATTTAAGTTCCACTTAATCAATCCGGCAACTCCTAGTATAATAAGTACTTCAGAAAGCGAAACTAAAATTAAAATAATAGATATCTTTAGCTTTCTATATCTAACAAAAATAATTAATGACACCGCCACTATTGCGAAAAGTCCAGCAAGTAAAATTTGTTTTACAAAGCTTTGTCCAAGCGTAGGAGAGACCCTATCAATCTTCTTAATTTCTAATTCATACGGAATAGATCCAGTAGACAAAATAGCCTGAAGCTTCTTCATTTCATTCTGAGAATTTTCTATAGCACTCTTTCTGTCAGCTCCTTCTCCACTTCCAGAAATTTGAATTCTGGTAGCAGGATTTCCCTTTAAGTCAGCACCAATATTAAGAGATTCTGTTAAAACTCCGTCAACATAAAAATCAATTGGCTTTTCTAGGTAAGATCCTTGAGGAGTGTGATTAACGCTTAATTCAGAAGTAATATCAGCATGTCGTTGCGCAGCCTCCCCCGAAAGGCTAATTACAAAAACAAATCTACAGGCTTCTCCTCCCTGTTGTAAAGATCCACATTCCTGAATCATAGCGTCACTTCCAGTCTTCCCAATATGTGTAATATCTTCTTTGCCCCCAACGAAAACAATATCGTCTCCAATTTTAGCCTCAAATTTACCCTGACTAGCAACCAATGTCTCAATATCATCAGGAGTAGATCCCGCAATTTCAACGCCCATTAAATAGTTATCATTACCCTGTCTAACTTGGAAAAAGTTAACGTCTGAGAGTCCATATACATTTAATCTCTCCTCACTAACTCCAATAAGGTCTTCAATTTGCTCAGAGCTTAAAGTCGCATTAGGAGAGCCAATCAAAACCCTAACTCCACCACGAAGATCTAGTCCCGTTTGAAGTCTAGTAGCAGAAGCCTCATTTACACCAAGGGATTCAAAGTCACTTGAACTATAAAGTCCAATTATTTCTAGGCCATCAGTCGTTATGTCCACCCTAGATTTTTCCTCTCCCAAAAGCATAACTGCAGAAGCATAGTCATTCATATCTCCAACTTCAACATCATTAATTCTCAATATATTCATATCTTGCCTAAGCCCATCAATATATAATGAAGAGTCAGTAGATATAGAAGAAACCATGACGCCACTTTTCATAAATTGAGGAGGCACGCCAAAAATAACAATCACTGAGAATAAAACAATTACAAGCCAAGCCCAAATTCTAAATCCGAGTTTCATAACCTCTCCTCAGCATACCATTTAATTAAAGAAGCGTTAGTAATCCATGTATTAAATAAGTCAAACCCAAGACCAATCAAAAGAATTGTAAAAATCTCATTAAGAATAGTTCCAAATCTAAAAACAACAATAAAGGCAGTTAAAACAGCAACAATAGAAGTAAGGGTCATTGTGGTCCCAGTCTTAAAAGACCCCCAAAGTTCTTTGTCTATATTAACATTTTTCTTTTTTGTAACACGAGTAGTTAGTAATATATCAGTATCAACAGAATAACCAATCAGCATCAAAAATGCCACAATGCCGGCAGTAGAAACCTTAATCCCAAGAAGATTAACAAGGGCTAAAGTCATAACGATATCAGCAAATGCAGAAAGCATAACAGAAAAGCTGGGAATAGAATTTTTTATATAAATATAAATAAGCAGTCCAGCCAATACTAAAAATCCAATGCTATAAATAACTGGATTAATTTGAAAAAATAAATTGCCCAAAAAGAATCCTAAGATAATGTTTAATAGTACAACCAAAGATTTAACTCTAAACCCCTTCGAAAAAATTAAGAAAACAACGCCCGCCATCCAGAAGAACGCTAAAAGGATGGCAATGATTAATTGATTATAAAACTCTTCAGAAAGGCCTGAGGTAGTGCTTTCAATAGAAGAGTTTTCGCTACTAAGTTTTTCTCCTAAAAATTCTTCCAAAAGCTCTTTTGTTAAGTCGGAATCGTCTTCGCTAACAGTTATTTTAATACTGGTCTGAGTCCCAAGATTGTCTTGCAGACTCTTAATCTCAAAGTTAGACAATTCCTTGTCCAAAAACGAATTCAAATCATCTGCAGATTGACTGGTAAAAACAGTATATGTAGTCCCGCCGGTAAGACTTATGTCCCTTAAAAAAAGACCATCATTTTGAATATTAAAAGCAGTCAAATAAACTAAGCACACAACTAATAAAATTCCAGGGATCAAAAGAAGTTTCTTATAATTTTGATTATACCACTTTCCAAATTTCATAAAAATACAATGCAATATAGCGTTTTAAAGCTTTGCGATGAGAATCGTCTTTATAGACACGCCCTTGGCAGGACTCGAACCTGCGACATCTTCCTTAGGAGGGAAGCACTCTAATCCAAGCTGAGCTACAAGGGCTTGTAAAAATGTGGGGGGGAGGATTCGAACCCCCGTAGGAAAAAATCCACTGGATCTTAAGTCCAGCCCGTTTGGCCACTCCGGCACCCCCACATACAAAAATATGCAATATTGTTAGTATAAAAGACTTTTGGAATTAAAATTATAATTAAAATAGCGGGGGATGGATAAAGCGAATGCGCAGCGCACATGAGCTTTGTGAGCAACTAGCTTGCGACACTTGTTCAAATCATCCAGAAAAAATAGCGGGGGATGGATTTGAACCAACGACCTCGAGGTTATGGGCCTCGCGAGCTGACCAGACTGCTCCACCCCGCTATATAATAAGCTACTTTTTGGGTGTTTTTAAAACTAATGTTTCTCTCCAAAATCCCCTCTACAGTGTAGGAGCAGGTGACATATGTCACCCCCTAAAATAATAGTTGAAAATCATTGT
>CAZAZO010000038.1:0-8334 GCA_964489675.1 Candidatus Woesearchaeota archaeon
CCAACTGCAGACGGCTCAGCTATGTTTGAAACTGGTGGAACTCGTGCTATTGCAGTAGTTAGGGGACCAAGAGTATTACACCCACAAAATAAGAGAAATCCACAAAAAGGAATTCTAAGAGTTAGTTATGGAATGATGCCTTTTTCAGTTTGGGATAGAATCAGGCCAGGCCCATCCAGAAGAAGCGAAGAAATTTCAAAAGTAAGTGAATGGGCATTAGATTCAGTAGTAGATCTTGATGCATTCCCAAACACAGTAGTTGATGTTTTCATTCAAATTCCTCAAGCTGATGCAGGAACTAGGGTGGCAGGACTAAATGCTGCTTCTATGGCTTTAGCACACGCCGGAATTCCAATGAAAGAAATGATCTCTGCTATGGCTGTTGGAAAATGTGACAAGACAATAATCGCTGATGTTGACTATGACGAAGAACACTTCCCAGACGGTGAAGGCTCAACAGATATACCAATGGCAATAACTTCTAGAACAAAGAAGGTCGCACTTTTACAATTAGATGGTAAGATTTCGCCAGATGAATTAAAAGAAGCATTAGAAATGGGTAAAAAAGCCTGTGGTGATGTTTTAGCAGTGCAAATGGAAGCTTTAAAAAATGCAAATTCGGAGGATAAAGATGAGTAATCCAATAATGCCAGAACTACAAAAGAACAGAATTGTAGAGTATATTACTAGCGGTAAGAGATTTGATGGCCGAGGGCTTGACGAATTTAGAGATATAGTTGTGGAAAAAGCAATTAGTAAAAACGCAGAGAGCGCAATTTCACTTAAAATGGGAAAAACTCATGTTTATGCTGGTGTAAAAATGGCTTTGGCAACTCCTTATCCAGATAGTCCAGACGAAGGAACTTTTATGACAACAGCCGAACTTCACCCAATGGCTTCAGAAAACTTTGATATTGGAAGGCCAGGAATTGAAGCAGTTGAATTAGCTCGTGTAATTGACAGGGGGATAAGAGAATCAGGATTTATTGACTTCAAGGGTCTTTGTATTAAAGAAGGAGAAAAAGTCTGGCAAGTATTCTTAGATATTATTGCAATTAACGACGATGGAAACTTATTTGACGCAGCAGGCCTAGCGGCTTTAATCGCACTTGGCCAAGCAAATCTTCCAGTCTACAATGAAGAAGACGAAAAAATTGAACACGAATTTACAGAAAATCCACTTCCGTTAAACAAAGAAGCATTATCTTTCAATACAACTTTCCACAAAATTGGAAGCCAAGTTATAGTTGATCCAACAGTTGAAGAACAAGCAATTTCTGATTACAGACTAAGCGTTGCAATTGGAGAGGGGAATGGTAAATGTAGGATTACAGCTATGCAAAAAGGAAAAGAAGGGGCAATTAACACTGAAGATATGGAAAAGATTTTAAACCTTGTTGAAGAAGTATATACTAAGAAATACACTGAAGTAAAAAAACTTGTATTTGATTAAATATGGCTGAAGAAAAAAGAGAATTTACAAAATACGAAAGGGCTAGAATTATCGGAGCTCGAGGGCTTCAGGTTTCTATGGACGCACCACTTTTATTAAAAATTTCTGAAGAAGATCTAAATGGAGTTAATTTTGACCCATTAAGAATTGCTGAAAAAGAGCTTGATGCTGGAGTTTTACCTATTACAGTTAACCAACCTATGCCTGAGCGAAAAGAGACTGATATTACTAAGGTTAAGCTTGAAGAAAAAACAATTAGTGATGCAGAAAAAGAAAAAGCTGAAGCTGAAGAAGAAAAGGAAATTCAAGAGAGTGGTGAAATCATGGAGATTGCAACTGAGAGCGAAGAAGAGGCTCAAGAAGTTGAAGCTAGCCATCAAACTACAGAGCAAAGTCAAGAATTAGCATAATTTTATATAACCCAGGGAATTTTAGGGTGTAAAAATAATATGAAAAAAGAATTATTAATAGCAATTAGTGCATTTACTTTTGGAGTAACCGGAACAATATATCTAGAGGAGAAACTGAGCCAAATTTCATCCATAAATTCTAACGCAGAGCTACACGAAGAGTACGTCAGGTCAGAAAAGGAACTAATTGCCGCTATAGGAACGAATGAATTTTATAGAATGCAGAATATGGGCTGGGTCAAATATCTCTCAAGTAACAAAAAGGGACTTTCTCCTTCCATTAGGCACATGATCGGCAGGTACCATGGACTTCAAGAAGCAGTTGAGATCATGGATAAAAACAGATAACCCCAAATCTTTATTAACTAAAGATCCCTTTGTCTATTATGTTTATTAAAGAGGTGAAATCTAAATTTATAAAAAATTCCCGCGGAAGAAGAACTATTTCAATCAAGCTTCGTACATATCATGGAACCTTTACTGCGTCTGCTCCTTCAGGAAAGTCAACCGGAGAGCATGAAGTATCAGCATATAACCCGGCAGGAAAAGACAAATCCTTATCGCTACTAAGGCATTTTTGTCGACTAATTAATGGGAAAAATATTTTTATTAAAAGCTTAAGCGACCTAGAAAAACTCTGGGTATTTATTGATAGATTTGAAAAAAGCTTTGGCTCACTGGGAGGCAACATAACATATGCACTAGAAAGTGTATTTCTAAAAGCAGCAGCAAGTGAAGAAAAAAAAGAATTGTGGAGATTTATTAAAGACTCTGTCAATCCTGAAACCAAAACAAAAATGCCAATGCCCGTCGGCAACTGTATTGGAGGCGGACTTCATACAAGAACTAAGCACAAAGTCCCAGACTTCCAAGAATTTTTGCTAATTCCTAGTGAGAAGAGCTTCAGACAAGCTATTACAAAAAACATTAGAGCATATCATTTTGCAAATATATTATTAAATGGCAGAATGAGTAAACGACCGAAGACAAATGATGAAGGAGCCTTGGTTGCAAACAAAACAAACGAAGAAGCTCTAGAAATATTGCGACACGTAGCAGACAAATACAATTTAAAAATAGGCCTAGATGTTGCAGCTTGCAGTTTTCTAAAAAATAACTACTACGAATATAAAAATAAAAAACTAATTAGAGATAGGCTGGATCAAATTGATTACATTGAAAGATTGATTAAAAAATTCGATATATTTTACACAGAAGACCCATTAGACGAAGAAGATTTTTCTGGATTTAAACAAATTTTAGCAACGACAAATAAATATAGGCACAAACATTTAATTGTAGGAGACGATTTAACAACCACTAATCCAGAAAGACTCAGCAGAGCCATTCGCTCAAAGTCTATTAATGCAATTATTGTAAAACCAAACCAAATAGGCTCTTTGCTAAAAGTCGCAAAAGTCATGGCAGTAGCAAAGAAACATAAAATAAAAACCATCTTTTCACACAGATCTGGCGAAACAATGGATACTGGTCTAGCTGATTACGCCGTTGGATTTGGCGCAAACTTTGTAAAGATGGGAATAATGGGCAAGGAAAGACTAGTTAAGCATAAGAGGCTAATGGAGATTGAGAAGGAACTCAGTTAAGATCATAGCTCTACTACAAATTTAAATAATCGCTGATCACGTATGAAGTCAACTCCAAATTGTCGCAAATCTCTAAGGCTATCTTTTCTCACGAAAGCATAAAGATCTTTTAATCTTTTTCCCCCTTCTTCTCGCATAGACCTAAGGTCATAATGCGCTTCATACTTATTCCCATTCCCAGATTTAACCCTCAAAGAAATCGTCCCATTATATTTTTCTCTGAGAAATTCATAAATATACCCTGTTAATTTAATATTTTCCCATCCACCAATAATTGTATCTCGATCACTATCACGCGCCACATCATTAACTATGTGCCAAAATCTCATCATAGGCATTCCACTCAACTCACCACCAATACCCTCACTAAGTTTTTCAACAAGGTCTTCATGGGGAATTTTGACTCCATTTTTACGCAACGCGCTTAGTGCAAAAAAAGTTGTATTTTTTATATTCTCATGCCATCCAGAAAAATTAGAAACTTCTTCACATTTTCCATCATAATCCGAAACTAAATAGTCTGCAATTTTTTTTGCCCTGCGCAATACATATCTTTCTCCGATTGATCCATTATTGGCAATAAGATATGCGGGATAACTTCCACTCCGAAGTGGGCCAGTAATTTCTTTATAACCCTGACCTATTCTATACACTTTTTTAAGAGATCTTTTTCTTAATGGTATTTTCATAGAATAAAAATTTATCAAAATTATAAAAAAGTTATTATCAATACTTTCCTACTTTTAAGACAAAACATTTAAATAATCTTAATTATACGAATAATTATGTTAAAATTAACAAAGGCAGACAAAATAATTCTTTCTATGCTTGAATACAATTCAAGAATTAGTGAAAGAAAAATAGCCGAGGCTTGTCATTTATCAAGAGACACTATTCGCTATAGAATTAAAAGGCTTGAAAAAGAAGGGGTCATTCAGGGATATTCAACAATTATAGATTACAAACAACTTGGTTATGAATCGTTTAAACTTTATATGAGAATTAATGGGACCAGTTCTCAAAAGAAAGAGCTGTATGAGTTCTTCTTGAGCTTACCAAACACCTTTGCGATTTTTGAATCTTTTGGAAATTGGGATATGGCAGTAGCCTTATTCGCCAAAAGCCCCCTAGAATATAATTCTCTAGAAAACAAAATGCTAGATAAGTTTGGGGACATTATTCTTGAAAGAAAATTTTGCTCGATGCTCGATGCAAAGGTTTTTGAAAAGTCTATTTTACTAGAGGACTTTAAAAATATAAAAATTCATAATATTTGGGAAGATCTAGATAATTTTGAACTTGATGATATAAATAAAAAGTTGATTAAGTTATTACACAAGAACTCTAGGGAAAAATATATTTTTTTGGCTGAGGAAGTAGGGCTTAGTATTGACTCTGTTAAAAAAAGATTGATTAAATTAGAAAAGGTTATTTTTCTAAAAACTACAAAAATAAATTACGCTGCCATGGGATATAAAAAATATAAAATGCTTGTCTATCCAGAAAAATTCTCAGACGCCATCGAGCAAGATATGGTTGAGTTTTTAGCTGGTAAAAAAAATACTATAAATATTATTCGCACATTAGGTGAATGGAAGCTTGAAGTTGAGTTTTTAACTAAAAATTTTGATGAGATCGATGCAATTTATTCTGAGCTAAATGAAAAATTTAAGCCCTATATCTCAAAAGTTGATATTTCTAGTTTTAAAAATGAGAAGATTTTAGAATGCAATGATCTAATTTTCTAGACAGGCGTATAGCTTGTCTTTAAACTAAACACTCCAATCCCATTTGCACTCATCATACCTTTTTTAAACAACATTTTCTTATAAGTTTCATGACAAAAACAAAAGTTATGCTAAACATCAGTGACCCAAAAATAGGCGAGATAGCAGAAATCCTAAAAAACAAAACAGCTAAAAAAATTCTAAATTATTTGAGTACTGAAACAGCCTCAGTTAGTAAAACCTCAAAAGCATTAAACCTCCCACTAAATACAACAGACTATAACATAAAAAAATTAAAAAAAGTATGACTAATCGAAGAGAAAAAGCATTTTTGGAGCGACAAAGGAAAAAGAATGCCAGCTTATACTGTTTCAAATAAAGAAATAATAATCTCCCCAAAAAACTCCTTCATAAAAAACAGCATCTTGCCCTCCGTTCTAGTATCATTAATTGGCGCAGGAATAGTCTATCTAAATACCAAAGTAAAAATCCCTCCTAAAGGAATAGCATTTGATGAAGCAATGAGTCTAACTAGCAAAAGAACATTAGAGTTTGGAGCACAAGCATTTATCGACAACACAAGTATAAGTTGCTCTTGTCAACCCTGGATATGGTTTTTATTCGGAGCGTTAGTTGCATTAATGGTGGTTATATTAGCCAACAAGTTGAAAGGGGGTCAAAATTAAATTAATACAATGAAAAAACAAGGAGTAGAAAAGTCAGTACAAATAACACTAATTATTTCCGCGACTATTCTGGTTTTAGGCTTACTCTCACTTTCTCTAATAGGAAAAGTAATCCCAGACCTACAAAATAAAGTTAGCGTTGACGGAAATTCCGAATTAGACGTTGTGCCCGACACAGTCTCGGTTTATTTAACAATCAGCGAGCTCGAAAACAGCAGCAAAAATGCGAAAGACGCTGCCGATGAAGTCTATGAAGAAGTTCTTGTGGATTTAATCCTAGCAGGACTTGAAAAAAATGATATAAAAACCACAAACTATAATATAGTTGAAGATTATGAATGGGTAAATCAAAACAGAAAATTTAGAGGATACAGAGCTAACCATAATCTAAAAATATCATTTTCTGCAGACAAAAGCGACCTGATAAGTGATGTCTTAAACGCCGGGATAAATAACGGAGCAAGTTTTTCTCATATAAATTTTGAGATATCTCAAGAACTAGAAAACGACTACAAGGCACAAGCTCTTCTTTTGGCAACTAAGGATGCAAAATCAAAAGCCGAAGCTGTAGCAGAAGGTTTAGACAAGGACTTAGGAAAACTAGTTTCTATTTCAACCAATGATTTTTACTATCAGCCATGGAGGGCTTATGATAATGTTCTCGGAATGGAAGTAAAGGCAGAAGCAATTGAATCAAGCATGACAGAAATCATACCAAACACTAGGCAAGTAACAGCTAGAGTAAGTGTTGTCTATAAGCTAAAATAATTTTAGCTAAATTTTTATTTTTTTATTTTGATCTATTTTCTAAATTCGCGCCCCAGGGATCTACAAATTCTTCAAAAACTCACTCTCCATTTCCTGCAAATTTCCAGGGATTATAAAACAAAACGGTTTAGTAATATCTTCAGGCAATTCATCCAGGTCCCCATAAACAATTTTCTGGTTAGTGGTTCCAACATTTGAAACAATAATTATTTTATCTAGTTCAATTTCATAGTTCTCCGAAGCCGTTTTCAATTGTTCTTTAGCTCTATCTAAATCAAGACCTATGTCAACCAAGAGAAGTGAGTGGGCCCCAATTGACTGATTTTCTTTAATATAATCCATAAATGAGTCTGGCTTCCATGAATCAGTCCAAGTTGGCATCGAAGACGTTTTACCAAATTTGTAAAGCTGCAATCCAGTCTGTGCAATCGCAGTCATAATAGAGGCATTATGATAAATTCTAAATGGTATCTCTTGTTTTTTACAAGCAAGAACAAGTTGTGTGTGAGTTGTAGCCGACAAACTATCCCCATACACCAAAAGGGCAATTTCTTTTTCCTTCGCCTTCTCCAGAATTGACTCATCTTCCACCTTCTCCCTTGAAAGAACTTCTAGCTCAACACCCAAAGATTCTGATAATTCATCAGGTGTATATGGAAAGTCCACTGTATAACCCTCTAAATAGATATTATCGCACATTTTAAGCGCCACAGAAGCTTCCGCTGAAATAGAATTCTTCTCAAGACCCAGTCCAATTAGGTGAAATGTCATAAAAATAAAAGAAATTGTGAGGTTTTAAGGGTTTTGGATTAAGTGAAAATAGGACTTTTAGTAGAAATCATTTTTCCCCTATTGTTATGCGTGTAAATCATTGAGGTCTCTGGGCTTTTATGTCCTAATGTCGCTTGAACATCTGAGAGTGTATAATTATTTTCAATTAAGTGAGTGGCAAAGGTATGGCGGAGTGTGTGGGGATGAATATCCTTCCAATTGTGAATTTCAGCTTTTTTAGCAGCATCTTTAACAATTTTCTGAAAAGTCCTTGTGCTGTACCTACTTCCTCGGTTGCTAGTAAATAAATAATCTTTTTCACCAAGCTCCTCAATTTTAATTAAATTATCAATTTTTTCAGCAATTATTGGATGAATTATCACGAGCCTATCTTTTCCGCCTTTACCATTTCTCACAAAACCATAACCCTCAAAACGATTAATCAACTCAGAAACCTTCATATTTCTAACTTCACTAACCCTAAGCCCTGCGCCATACATAAGTTGAACAATAAGACGATGCTTCCAATTAGATATATTTGCCATAAGCTTCTTAACCTCCTCTTTGGTAAGAAATCTCTGAATCTTTTTGGGAATTTTTGAGTATTTAATGTCAATCCACATTTTACGTTTCATTACATCTTCAAAGAGAAACTTAATTGCCATATGGGCAGTATTCATACTATTTCCCGAAAGCCCGCGAGAAGACATGTCTTCCAAATAAAGACGAACATCTGGCTTACTTGTTTTTCCAAGTTCTTTTCTAGTTTTATTCAAAAAATCATGAATATAATATAAATAAGTTTTAATTGTTTGATCAGAATATCTTCTTCGTTTACATTCTTTTTTGACAGCACAATCAACATCAACGGGAATATACATCTAAGAGCTAATAAAAAATAATATAAAAACC
>CAZAZO010000039.1:0-8286 GCA_964489675.1 Candidatus Woesearchaeota archaeon
CTCATTTTTAGTAAGTCCTGCTTCTTCTAAATTAATTTGCTCCATAAAAATTATACATCTTCAAGCTATAAAAACCTTTGTACTACAACCACCCTTGAGGTTGCATATATTTAAATAATAAACATATCTATTGTTACTATAAGATGGTAAAAGACAAACTAGCAATATTTGACCTTGACAACACCCTTATAGATAGCGCAGCAAAACTTAGGGCTGATGTTATTGGAGCTATGCATCGACTGGGGGTAGAAATAGCTTCTGATCAAATAGGTAAAAATTGGTACGAAATGGCTGCTAACTATGGATTTTCAAAAGAAGAGTTTGATGAAGCTTTTGATCAACGAGACACCTGGGAACAGTCTTTGGAAGCTGGGGTTGTTTCCATTTTCCCAGAAACTATTGCCTCACTTAACCAATTAAGAAACGCTGGAATCCCTCTTGGACTGCTAAGTAAATCTATTCCACAGTATACTGAGGCCAAATTAAAACATTTTGGTCTTGGAAAGTATTTTGACTATACTGAAACAGTACATCCCAAGGAGCCGTCTAAGGAAATAGGAGCAAATAATTTAATGAAACACTTTGGCGTTAATGGAAGAAAGAATCAAGTTTATTTTATAGGAGACAGATCCGAAGATGTTGCCGTTGCCACTACAACCAGAAGAAACTTTAGATGCAATGCTAGAGGAATTTATATTAACAGAGAAGGGATTCGGATTCCATATTATACCAACGCAAAAAACCTTCACGAAGTAAACGATTATATTTTATCAGATGGAAGCTAAAATAAAAGAAATAATAAAGAAGACATTTAAAACGAAAGTGGAGAAAATTGAAAGAATAAAAGAGGGATATTCACATAAAAATTATCTTGTAAGGCTTAGCCAACAACCACATGAGGTAATAATTAGATTTGACAATCAAAAAAGAAAGTGGTCTTGTCTGGAAAAAGAAAAATTTGTAATCGAACTACTTAGAAAACATGAGATTCCTGCCCCTAAAATTTATGCCCATTGCTTCAAGGGCGAACAACTTGAAAATAATTATTTAGTTCTTGAATCAATAAATGGTGATCGGCTTGATTTAATATGGAGCTCTTTATCAAAAGATGAAAAAATTAAAATCACTGAAAAAATTGGACGATTATCTTCTGATATGCATAAAATAAAATTTGATAAATTTGGCTCGCTTGGGCCCAGTGGAGAAATTGACAACAATATTGGATTTAAGTTTCAATCATATGGCAAGGAAAAAAAAGTTAATAGTAATCTTAGGAAAATTCTTGAGAATGAAATGGAAAGCCTAGCCAGCCTTGCATCTAGAGGAAATTTCTCAGTTGATCTAATACAAAAATATTTTAATTGGGTTATGAGTAAAAGAGAAATACTCAAGGGAGATGGGCAGCCATGCTTTAACCATGGGGATTTCTTTCCAGGACATATATTTGTAAAAAAGATAAAGAATGAGTGGAAAATAGTCGGGTTAATCGATTTTGAATTCGCATGTGCATTTAATCTAGAAAAAGATTTTATTAAGTTGGATAGATCTGGATTTTTTGATATACCTGGATTAAAAGAAGCACTTGAAAAAGGCTATGGAAAATCTATCGATGCAAAAAAGGTCCGAGTTCATAGAATTATGAGAGATTTTGCATTTGCTATATTTATTAGAGAGTCTGGTGGAAATGAATTAGCCGATAAAAAATTTGAAGAAATTGAAAATCTAATTGATAAAGAAAATGCAACAAAAAAGATGGAATTTTTTAAGTTTCCTTAATATTCTCAGCTATTAGTTGGGGATATCTTCCAATTTTTTTATTTAATTCTATACCCTTTTTTAACTTAGACCTTGTAAGCTTTATTAAGCCAAACGCCGAATCCATTATATGATAGTATTTACCCTCTTTTCTATAGACTACAAAAAAATGTGGCAATTTCCTTGATTCTTTTGCATAAAATGTATTTGTAGAAACAACAACACTGCCCCTAGTCTCCAATAATTCATCCAATTTCTTTAATGGATTTCTAATTATTATTATTTTAGACATATATTTTTTTACAAGTCTTTGGTATCTCTTTCCCGCCGAATTAGTTAATTTGATAAACTCTTTTTTAGGAAGATTTTTAAATGCATCAAAATCTTTCTCCAAATTAATATATTTTTCTTTATGAAATTTAGTCGTTGTCAAATACACTTCCAAATCTTTTTTGTATAAATCTGCCCAAATCAGAAACGAAGTCCAGTCTGAATTAAAGAACGGTTTTGCTCTGCCAATTTCTATTAAATGCCTTTCTAATTTTAAACTACCCTTAATACCTAAAAGATTAATGAATGAGCAAGGCCCACAATATCCCCTGCCCCTAGACTTATAGAACTTCATCTCTTCCCAACCTCAAACTTAACATAATGGTTCTTCATCGCAGTCCCAGAATTAATCACCAAAGTTTTACCTAGCTTCTGCTTGCCAAAATTCTCATGCATATGCCCACAAACAACAACGTCTGGCTTAAATCTATTAATCATTTTTCGCTCTAGATATGATCCCATATGCTTACCCCAAACTTCTTTTGGAGCCGACTTAGACCTAATCTTCGACATCTTAGTGCCATATGGTGCATTATGAGTTAGAAAAACAACTGGCTTTCCCGTTTTCCTTGAAAGAGTCCTTGCTCTTGTAAAATTTCTAATATAAATTTTCTCTCTCCTCTCATATTCTTTAAGCCTTCTCTTTATTAGCTTGTCTATTTTCTTCCTGGAATCATCCGAACTAGATCTTATTTTCTCTATTGTTTTCTTATCAACTCTTCCTGGTGAAGTCGTAGAAGCTCCTCCGACAAGAATAAATTCATCCAACTCTACCAGCTTAAAATCTATTAATCTGAATTTTTTTGTTAAAAGATATTTTATTTTTCTAAAATCTTTATTCCTAGAAACTCTTGCTATCGCTCCAATGTCAAATGGATAATTCTTTGGATCCCAATTCCCCAAAACCCCATAAATCGGGACTTTTAATGTTTTTAATTTTTGAATTAGCCTTAGTCCATCTGATAATGATTTTTTTGAAGATATTTTATTTCTTTTTTTATATAATTTGGCGTCTTTTCTTTATTCTTATATTCCCATTTAAAATATAATTTCCCCAATCTCTCATTCCCACAAAAGTCACCTGGAGTTAAAATTATATCTGGCTTCTCGCGCTTAATTGTATTAAAAAGCTTTGCAGAAAGCTGCCCATGAAAGTCCCCCACTGCTATTATTTTCGTCATAGTTATGCTTAGAAAATTGGTTATTTAAAACTTACCTAAAAGACTAGAGAATATAAAAGGAAAAGGTAACCGAAGCCACCCAATCCTAAGCAAACAAAGCAACCGAAGTTACAAAGTTTACGGGCTTAACCGAAGTTAAACTTATACTTACTATAAGTAAGCAGTATTTAAAGATTTCTTTTAACTTTGAAATGAACAAAAGAAGGGTGGAAACCGAGAATCGAACTCGGGCCATTCGGACCACAACCGAACGTTCTACCACTAAACTACATCCACCATAGTTAAGATATAAACAAGGACTAAATTCAATATAAAAGCATTTTGGTAAGGCTTAAATAAGAACTTAAATATCGAAACCCATGCACTACCACATCATCCTAACAGAAAAATGTAACCTTCGCTGTAAATATTGTTATGAAAAATCTGTAAACGAATTTGACAACGGGCTCGACAAAAAATTTGAATTTGATTTTAGCGAACCTAGTGAGCTAAACATTGACCTTGTCCGGCTAAAAAGATTCCTAAAAAAAGACCCTGAAGCCGTTCTCGTATTTTATGGTGGAGAACCTCTAATGAAAATCGATTTAATTAAAAAAATTATTGACTCTCTAGAAGATATCCCCATAAAATTCAGAATGCAAACCAATGGAATACTACTAGACAAACTGCCAATCAAATATTTAAACAAAATTAGTAAAATGCTAATTTCAATCGACGGCTGTGCGAGAATTACTGATAAATACCGAGGAAGTGGGGTATATACAAGAGTTATCAACAATCTAATTGAAGCCAGAAGAAAAGGATACAAAGGAGAAGCAGTCGCCAGAATGACAATATCTCAAAATGATCCCGATGTTTACAAAAGAGTCAGACACTTGAGCAGGCTAATTAACAGTAAAATATTTGACTCTATTCACTGGCAATTGGATGTTGGATTTTACAAGGAAGACTACAATAAGAAGAAAGTAAAAAAGTTTTTTGAAATTTATAATAAAAGCAATCTAAAATTAATCAGATGGTGGCTCAAAAAAATCAAACAAGGAAAAGTCTACAAATTATATCCATACATCGGAATAGCAAAGCCAATTATTATGGGAACAGATAACTGCGGCCTTAGATGTGGAGCAGGACACAAGGGGTATACCATAACTACAAGTGGAAAAATTGTACACTGCCCCATTATGAACTCCATAAAAAGCTTTCAAGCAGGAGGACTCTCCTCAGACCCAAAAACCCTAAAAAAATTTGATTGCGTGTATGACTGTGGAGACTGCGAAGTATATGGCCTATGCGGAGGAAGATGTATGTATTGGAGAAGAGCAAAATTATGGCCAAAAGAAGGCAACGATATGATATGTGATTCAATAAAAAAATACATCAAAGAAATCCAAAAAAACATGGTCACAATTTACAAACTAATTTTAAAGAACAAAATTAAGGCAAAGGACTTTGACTACGAAGATTATTTTGGCCCAGAGATAATCCCTTAAATTCCAATCCTCTTAGAATGACGATCTGCAAGTTTAAGGAGGGCTGATTCCACACCCCTCTTTTCCCCTCTTATCTCTGGAAGCAATTTTTCTACGTCTCTTAATGCTGCCTTGATTTCTGCATATGGAACATTGGGCTCTTGCTCATTTTCTGCAGCAGAAACCATTTCTCTATAAATACTATCTCCCCACAAAATGGCTGGCCGTGTTTTTCTTCTAACTAAAAATCTCATAATTGGATTTAAATCTTCTGTATCTACCCGATAGGCCAACGGCCCTCCCTCTTCTGAGGTTATAGCTACTTGCACATCATAATTATCATTTCTTGTCTGCCAGATTCTCAAATTAATATAATCTCCATTCTTAAACTTATTACTTAAAGAGAAGCGGTCTCCTTGACCCTGCCCATTTAAACTATTATCCAACATAGAAATTGTTGTTTTATCATCACTAAGCGTAAGCATAAGATTTGAATCAATCTCTTCCCCATGGACATTAATCACCCTAATTGAAGATGTCTCTATATTATAACCCTCTGTAGACTTACTCTTTACTCCTCCAATATATAGCCCCGTACCAGATCTTCCACCGTAAATTGGGCGCCTTCCTTCCAGTAATTTGTCACTTAATTCCCTTGGTCCTGCCGCCACATTGAGTGCATACCCTAAGGCAAACAGTGTAGATAATATTCTTTTTTTCATATCATGACCGATCAGAATATCTTTATAAATCTTTCTATTTGATACTACGAACTAATAGTTACACACATTCACCCCATAACCCTTATAAACCATTTTTATTTTTCTAAATTATGCTAACAGAAAAAGAGGAGATTCAAAGAATTAGAAAGTCCATCAAGGCTGGCATGTCAAAAGATTTAATCGCCAAAAAGCTGATGAACAAAGGATACAAATATGATTATGTTAGTTTACTAATGAAAAAAGCCGAGCACAGCAAAAAGATTTTATTTATATCTCTAACGACATTTATTTTTCTAGGACTGCTCACATGGGCTATTTATGGAAACTTTTTTACAACCAAAAATATACAGGTTGACTTAGTAAACCCGCTAGAAGGAATTACAGTTTACAACAGTGCAGATATAGAAAGCAATGACGCAGAAAACCCCTCTCCAAACAACAATAGCCCTTCGGCCAAAGAAGCTTCTTCAATAGAGGTAACCGTAGAATTCATAGATTATTTACTAGGAACAATCCAAGCACAAAACTATCTACATAAAATACCCCTAACAGACAATGTGCCAATTATTAATTTTAAAACTGAAGATAAGAAATTTTTCTCAACTATAGACGAAGGAATCCAAACAAATACTGGAACATCAAGTGAGGCTGACCTTGAATTTTATATCCCAAATGAAATAGTTATACTAACAACAGCTTCAAGTGATCCAAAAAGTTATTTCATAAAAGAAGTCGAATCTGGCAACGTAAAAATCGAAACACTAGCTGGTGAAGCCGAACTTTTCTCCAAGGGCTATTTGAATTTTTACGGCTCTTTAACCTCTAATTGATATTACTTTCAGGTTTATTGTTCCTTACCACGGGTGAGGTGTATCTACTTGACGTGGACGAAAAACTTGGAGAAAGTTTAAAAAGAAATGAATACTCTAATATATACATTAAAACATATATATTCAAACACAATGGAAGAAAACTTTGATTTATTTTTTAGACGAAAACCAGCAATGATGTTAATAGCATTAAAGAAAGTTTCCCGTGCCAAATACGGCTCTCAGCTAGCAAAAGAAGTTGATTGTACTTATTCCCATGCTGTAAAAATCTTACAAACCCTAGAAGATATGGGGCTTGTCAGCTTTGAAAAGAAAGGAAGAATCAAGATAATCAAGTTAACAAAGAAAGGTGAGACAGTAGCTGAAAACATCGGCAACATAAGAAAGTTAGTGAACTAGGATAATTTAATGGTACAAAAACGATTTGGAGACAACGGCGAAAGAAGTCTTGGAGTAGACTTATACGACGATTTACCGAGTAGAGAACATAAGTCAAGGCCTAGCAAAAAAGATGATGAGCAAGGGCTTATTGAAAGGCTCTGCTGCAAAACAATTATTGGATCCTTTTTATATTATTCTTTTGTAAAACCAGACAGCAGCTATAACGCTCGAAATAACGCCCTAGGGCCCAGATAATTGCCCTTGTCAGCTTTTACTACACTCAAAAAGATTCATTTAAGAAACCAACACCTTTTTAAATAAAAATTCTCTTCATAAATTATCTAACTGACCGCGTAGCTCAGCCTGGTTAGAGCACTAGACTCTTAATCTAGGTGTCGGGGGTTCAAATCCCCTCGCGGTCATCTTGCCCAGGGAAAAAGAGTTCTGATATGCTATAAGATGGGCGATAAAAAAAGTACACCAAAATTCGGAGAAATAAGAAACAGCCTCAAATACCATAGAGATTCTGCAAAGAAACAGCCTGGATGGTATGGAGCAGATACTGGTCAAGTCGCTAATTACTTCAAACACAACCCAGAATACAGAAAAAAAATTTTAACATATTTTTCCAAACTTAGAGAGGATGAAATACCCATAGTTCATCTAGACATATGCGGAGTAGCCACAGTACAATCTCTTGGGGGAGATATGTCTTATTGTTTTTCCTTAAAAGACCAAACAGAAACTGATTGGAATGGCAACAGAATAATCCAGGGTGATTTATTTTCAAATAGAGATTTTGCGCAATTTTTAGATGAAGTAAAATCTGGGGAGGCACCTGCTCTTATAACATTCAGGCCAATAGCAGGACTTCAAGACAATAATCCGTATATTAGTACTCGTGCTGAGTTTAGAGAATCCACTGAGGGAATCTTGGCAAAAAGATTTTCTCAATGTGCTAATGTATTAAGACGGTGGGGATACATGTATTTAGAAAGACCATTTCAATTTGACAGTAGTTTGGCCGATTTTCTCAGTGGAGTTCCGCAAGAAGAATATGAGCTTTCTAGACAGATAAAGACACTGTCCAAGAATAATCATTGCAACATAAAAATAGAAGGATCAATATATGGTCCAAAATTCCTAATTAGAAAAAGAAGAGGCTAAAATAAACCTAATCATCCACTCTTACCGTATTCTCACACTTTGTACACTTATAGAATTTGCTTTCAGGCTCATCCCCCGCCCTCATTTGCTGCAGCCAAAAACTCGCCTTTTTGTTCCCACATTTCTTACAATCAAAATCTGTTATTGGATTAACATTAACTAACTTTTTATCCACCACCGCAACCTCATTATCGCTCTTCACTTCTTCCCTTATCTCCATATCAAGTTTCCCCTTCTTCTTATAACCACATCTAGCACAAGTTCCACTAGCACCCGTTGCCATCATAATCGAGCCACATTTTGGACAAAATTCCATTATATATTCTTAATTTGATCCTTTTTAAATGTTATTTAGAATTAAACAGGAGTTGCAATTACTCACAAAGCCCCGGATCACTACTTCTAACATCAAAGAAAATAAGTTTTATCCAGCCAAGATAAGGTATCTTAA
>CAZAZO010000040.1:0-8253 GCA_964489675.1 Candidatus Woesearchaeota archaeon
CCTCCTCATCCTCTTCTGCTAATTCAACTTTTTTCTCCAAGGACAATTCCTTCTCTTCCACATCTTTTTCCTGCACCTTCTTCTCTTTTGTCTCCCCCACCCCTTCTTTCACTTCAGGCTTTAATCCCTCAGCCTTCTTTTTCTTCTTACCAGAATCATTACTCTCACTTTTTACCATTTATTTTCAAAGAAATCAAAATATTTAAAATTAGCGATTATCCCTACTCCTTATCTGGTTTTTCCAAAGCCTCTTTAAGAGAACCCACCGAAGGAGAAACATCTTTTTCTGTATAGTTATCAAAGTTCTCAGAACTAGAAGCCATTCTGTGACTCTTCTTGTATACATCATATGCAACATATAATCTGGACGCCGCCGAATTTGCAGCCGCTGTCCTTAAGTGTTTTTCAACCCAATTATCAGACTTAATATCACCAACTTCGTTTATCTCCTTTTTTTCTTTTTTACTTCCCGAAGACTTTTTCTTAGCTACAAATGGCTTAAACAACGCACTAAATGGATTTATGTCATTTTCCTTTTTCTTCTTTTTCTCTTTTGCCTTATCTTCTTTTTCTCTTTCTTCTTCATCCTTTAAAAAATAATCAAAGTCTTCTTGCATCTCCTTTCTGGCACTATCAGCTATATCTAGTGAGGCCAAACTCTCAGCTATATCATCTCGCTCAAGCTCTTTTCTCATAAGACTAATCTCTTCCTCATTAAGTGCAAACGCATCAAAATTCATTTCAACTTTACCACCAAATGCAAATGCAAAATTACCCTTCTGATCAGCCTTTTGCGCAAGATGTCCTCTATATCTCAAGTTTATCAAAACAACTGAATTATAATCTCTTTTTATGTTATATCCGCTAACTTGTTTTGGAGCTTTAGCTTTGCTCACCCCCATTAAAGTTAATTCAAACATAGAAGTAGAAAAAGCATTTACTAAAGCCGCACTCTTATCAAATCCCTTTTGCCTTAGCTGCTCTGCTGCCTTAAAGTATGGCCTCATCCATGAAGAATATAATTTTATAGTCTCCACTTGACTCTTTAGGTAATTTCTTTCTATGTTATACCTTTTTTGCAGTTCGCTGTATGAATATTTTTTCCACTTCAAAAACTCATCAATCCTAGGAATAAGTATTCTTTCCACCGCCTCAGTAATCGTTCCTCCATATTTCCCATCAGGATTCTTGCCCTCATTTCTTATTGTCATATTCTTAACATCCTCAATAGTATTCGCTATCATAAAAGAGTCTCTCAAAGTAACATATCCCAAATCCGCACTCATTTGATGAATTGACCCCCTCCCCCTCTTGGGCAAATCCACACTATCCAACCATATATTTTTCAAAGCCAGCATTCCAGCCTCTTTTTCCTTCGGGTCATCTGAATCCGCATCCTTATAATGAGAAAGTCGCTGCTCAAATTCTCTTAAATCATAAACAAAATTAATAGTAGACTTAACCAACTGATGAAGGTCTCCTGAAAGCTTTGTTCCTTGCTGCTGCATAAGAGTTGCCCGCTGACCCATTTCTGAGAAGTGACCAGACCCCGGAGAACTCATAAAATTATCCACCACTTTTTCTACATTAAATCCAAGCCCTTCTATAAAATCTAAAATCCAATAATACGTCGGCTCCAATTGATTTTGTGGAGAATCATATGTTATTTTGTAAGAAGCCAGTGGCTTACCGTGTTTTGGACTAGCCTTTGCAATCACTTCCTTTATATCTGCCATTAAATGTATTAGATATCTGGATATTTAAAGTTTGAGCTCTGTGTAGAATTTAAGATTTTCACTATTTTTTGGCGAACGAAAGTGAAAATTAAGGGCGGGTCTTTCATTGATAGATGAAAACTAGTGGTCATCTTGAAAATCAAAAAATACCAAGCACTGGCTAATTTAAAGTTTGGTAAAGTTTAAATAAGACCTCCTCATATATTTTCTATGACAAAAAAAGTAAGGCTAAAAAACAAGGATATTTCCACAGCTATTGCTCCCTCCCACATTATAATTATTTGAATGTAGGCACTGAACCTATCAACTACAAGATGATTTCTAAACCAATAAACTGTTTTGAAAGAGAATGTTTTATGCAATTAAATTTAAAAGGTTACAAAACGAAAAACTGATATGGAAGAAAAGAAAGGAATCCACGAAAAGGAAGAAGAAATTTTAGAATTTTGGGACTCTGATAAAACATTTGAAAAAACATTAGAAAAAACAAAAGACGGCAAACCCTATATTTTCTATGACGGACCACCATTTGCGACAGGCCTTCCTCACTATGGTCACTTACTAGGATCTATCACAAAAGATCTTTACGGAAGATTCTGGACCATGAATGGCCAATACGTAAGACGAGTTTGGGGCTGGGATTGCCATGGCCTGCCAATTGAAAATATCGCCGAAAAAGGACTTGGGATCAATTCAAAAGACGAAATTGAAAAAATGGGTATAGAAAAATTCAATGATTTTTGTAGAAACAAGGTTCTAAGCTATACTGATGAATGGAAAAAAGTAATCCATAGAATTGGAAGGTGGGTTGATATGGATACCTGTTATAAGACAATGGATAATAGCTATATTGAAAGTGTCTGGTGGGCATTCAAACAACTTTATGACAAGGGATATATTTACGAAGGAGAAAAAATCCTAATGTATTGCCCAAGATGCTCCACTCCTCTAGCAAAAGCTGAAATTGCAATGGACAATTCTTACAAAGTTGTCGAAGACGAAACTGTCGTCGTTAAATTCAAATTAAAAGATGAAGATGTCTACGCAATTGCCTGGACAACCACCCCATGGACTCTTCCAAGCAACTTAGCACTTACAATAAACCCAAAGCTAATCTATGCCTATGTAAAAGATAAGAGTGACGGAACAACCTACCTTCTAGCAAAAGACCTCATTAATAACTTCTTCAAAAACGAAGGAGACTATGAAATTACAAATGAAGTCAAGGGACAAGAACTAGAAGGCAAAAACTACGAACCCCTACTTCCTTATTTTAAAGACGCAAAAAATGCATTCCAATTTATCCTAGGAGACTTCGTAACAGCTGAAGACGGAACAGGGATTGTTCATACAGCTCCCAACTTCGGAGAAGAAGACCATGCTGTTTGTAAAAAATACGAAATTCCAGTAATTGATTCTGTTGACGAAAAGGGGCACTTTAAAGATGCTGTTAGTGACTTTGCCGGAAAATATATCCACGGAACAAACAAAAAAGTAATTGAGCTACTAAAAGAGCAAGGAAAAGTTATATTTATTAAAAAAATGGAACACGAATATCCATTCTGCTACAGGTGTGACACAAAACTAATGTATCGAGCAATTCCTGCGTGGTTTGTTGATATCCAAAAGATAAAACCCAGACTTCTTGAGCTAAATAAAAAACTAAACTGGTATCCTGGGTTCTTAAAAGACGGAAGAGTAAAATACAATCTTGAGACCGCACCAGACTGGAATATTTCTAGAAACAGATATTGGGCAACCGCTATTCCCATTTGGAAGAGTAGCGACGGAGAGCTCTTAGTGATTGGCTCCGTAGAAGAACTAGAAAAGTACGCAAAAAAATTACCGAAAAAGAAAATTGACCTACACAAAGATTTCCTTGACGAAATTATTCTAGAAAAAGACGGCAAAGAATTCAAAAGAATCCCTGAAGTCTTAGACTGCTGGTTTGAGTCCGGTGCCATGACTTTTGCGCAATTTCATTATCCTTTTGAAAACAAAGATTATTTTGAAAAAAGCTTTCCAGCCCAGTTTGTTGCAGAATACATCGGACAAGTCAGAGCCTGGTTTTATTACATGAATGTTTTAAGCGCAATATTATTCGACGATATCCCATTTGAAAACGTTGTAACAACTGGAACTATTCTAGCTGAAGACGGAGAAAAAATGAGTAAGAGTAAAAATAACTTTACTGATCCAATGATCCTAGTTGACAAATACGGAGTTGACGCACTAAGATTTTATTTACTTGGAAGCAATGTTATGAATGCTGACAATATGAATTTCTCAGACGCCACAGTTGAAGAAATTTACAAAAAAGTTCTTGTCTTGCTTTACAATGTAGCCAATTTTAACAAACTATATGAGGACATTCCCGTTAAGGAAAAACTAGATTCAAAAAATATCGTTGACAAATGGATTTTAGCCAAAGTTGAAAAATTAACTAGAGATGTTGGAGAATTCCTAAAAGATTACAACAGCATCAAGGCTTGTGGAGAAATTCGTGAATTTGTCGACGGTCTGTCCACCTGGTATGTCCGTTTATCTAGAGATAGATTTGCAGCAGGAGATACTGAAGCCAAAACAACCCTAGACTATGTTTTAAGAAAACTAGCTATTATAATTGCTCCAATCATGCCTTTTGTCTCTGAGGGAGTATTTAAGTCTCTTAAAGAAAAAGAATCCGTTCATCTTGCCGATTGGCCAAAAGTAGAAGCAAAGAGAATCGACCATGAATTAATTGAACACATGCAAATTGTACGAGACATTGTCTCAAATGGCCTTCGAGAAAGAGACCAAAAACAAATCGGATTAAAATGGCCATTAGCCTCAGCAACAGTTAAAGCCCCAATTAATGTTAATGATGAAATGCTAGATATAATCTCATCTCAATTAAATGTTAAAGAAGTTATCTTAAAAAACAACAAAGAAAATACCGCCATTACAGTTGAGCTAGACACAAAACTCACACCAGAATTAGAGGCAGAGGGATTCGCCAGAGAAATTTGTCGACGAATACAGTCAGGAAGAAGAAAGATTGGACTAGTAAAAGAAGATAAAATTAAGATATTTATTAAATCCGAATTTGATGATTTGCTAAAAAATCAGATTGATTTTATAAAAGAAAGGGTGGGAGCCGAAACCATGGAGCTTAAAGAATCTAGCGAAAAACATGACCACAGCGACGAAGGTAAGATAAAAGGCAAGTCTTTTTCCCTTAGTTTTATAAAACTATAATTTTTACCCCTCTTATATAGGAAAAAATACAGAAACATTTAAATAGTAGATTTATTATAGATTTTCATGATCGTCAAAGAAGAATTCCTAAGCAGATTAAGGAAGATCTTTGACCTTAACTTATACGAGGTGAAGGTTTGGACCGCTCTTTTGTCCCGAGGGACATCGACGGCAGGAGAACTTTCAAGCATCTCGGATGTTCCAAGGTCAAGGACATATGATATCTTAGAATCCCTTGAAAAGAAAGGATTCATCGTTATGAAATTAGGCAAGCCAATCAAGTTCGTAGCGCTAAAGCCTGAAGAAGTTATTGAAAGAGTTAAGAAAAATCTTGTAGTTGAAGCAAAAAATAAATCTAACAGGCTTGAAAAATTAAAAGGTGATGAGGTATTAGGTGAACTAAACACTCTATTTACTGACGGAATAAAATATGTTGAGCATGCTGATCTTTCAGGTGCATTAAAGGGAAGACAAAACATTTACAACCACCTAGATATGCTAGTAAGAGAAGCGCAAAGCACAATCACACTAGTAACTACATCTGAAGGTCTTAGCAGGAAGTTAGAAGTATTACTGCCTAGCTTAGAAAAAGCAAAGAAAAGAGGTGTAACTGTTAGAGTTGCTGCTCCTATTGATGCAGACAACGCCCAAGTTGCAAAAGACTTCTCTTCTGTAGCTGAAGTTAGAAGCGTTGATGGACTAAAAGGTAGATTTATGATTGTAGACAGTGAACAAATTATGTTTATGCTTCTAGATGATGAACAAGTTCATCCAACATACGACTTAGGTGTTTGGATTAATACTCCTTTCTTCGCACAAGCGCTTGAACAACTATTCGAGATTGCTTGGAATGATATGAAGAAGGTTTGAATCTTGGGAGAAAATGAAAATGATTAACTGGTAAATAATTTTAAAAATGGAAGAATTAATGATGGGTGGTTTAGAATTTACTTGGCCTATTATTATTTTACTTGCATGGACTCTTGTATGGAAAGCGTTTGGACTCTGGCATTCTGCTAAGAGAAACAATGGTATAATGTTTGTTATAATGCTTCTCGTTAACAGCGCTGGAATTATCCCCATAGTTTATCTACTGTATTTAAAATACGGCAAAGAAAACGAAATCGAACAGATAAGGTCTCCTAAGAAAGCTGTAAGAAAAAAAATAACTAAGAAAAAATAATTTTAAATTTGAGTAGTGAATTTTTCGAAAAAAGCTTAAATATGATCCTACACGCTGTTATTTATGATAGAAGAAGAATCCACTAGAGGATATCATTATATTAAATTTAAAGGTACAGCACCAGACTTTAATCAAATAACCGATAGATTTTCTCACAACGATCTACCTTTCGTAACTTTTTTCAACACAGGAAGAAAACCCATGGAAAAAAGACGTGGAACACTTGAATTAATATATTCTACAAGTCAAATAAATTCAGAAACCGAGTCTCCAGAAACAAATCGACTAGACTCATTAGGAGGCATTGAAGACCATAGAACCATCCAGCAGGCAAAATTCCATCTAAGTACATATGACAGAGAAGAAGTACCCTCTTTGGAAAGATATCGCTCTGCACTCTCAGGCCTTAGGCTAAATTCTTCACCTCCCGAAACCACAAGAAAAGTAGACAGATTTAAAATTTGCGGAGTAGGAGGCACTATTGTTTACACCCTTAGCCAAGGAATAGCCTTAGGGGCAAACCCCATAGAAACCGCAAAAGCATGGAATGCTATCAAAGAAGGATGGGGAAGTGAAATAAAAGTATCTGCTAGAAATTTTTCCATTGTAGATTCAAATGGAGAAGAAATTATTATCACGACCTTCCCATAATCGCCCAATCACATCTCTTCTAATGTATCAATCCCCAATAGCCCCAACGACTTTTTCAATGTTGCTCTAAAAGCATCCACTAACTTCAACCTAAAAGCTACTTTGTCCGAGCCCATAACAGGACAATTGTGATAAAACTCATTAAATATCTGTGCCAACTCATATGAATAATTAGCTATTAAATTCGGCGCAAGATTATTATAAGCATTCTCAACCACCTTTGGAAACATGTCTATTTTCTTAACTAACGCAATCTCACTTTCTTCTAGCTCACCAATCTCAAGTTTCTCCTTTGACTTTGCTTTCTTTAAAATTGACGAAGCCCGCGCATAACTGTATAGTAAGTAAGGACCAGTATCTCCCTCAAACGCTAAAAACTTATCTATGTCAAACACCATCGAGTTTTGTCTATATGTTTTCAAATCTCCATATTTTATTGCAGCAATTGCCACAACCATAGCCCTTCTTTCCAGCTCTTTATTTGATAAATCCCCAGCCCTTTCCTTTATATTTTTCTTGGCCTTCTCAACTGTTTCTTCTATTATGTCTGACATATAAACCGTCTTGCCCTTCCTTGTTGAAAACTTCTTGCCATCATTATCTAAATAGAGCCCGTGTGAAACATGAACACAATCCTTAGCCCATTTAAATCCTAATTTTTCCAACACCATAAAAAACTGCCTAAAATGAAGACTCTGTTCACTCCCTACTTCATAGATTAATTTATCAAATTTATGCTTTTTGTAACGATTAATCGCTGCTGCCAGGTCTCTTGTTGCATAAAGGGAGGTCCCATCATTTTTTTGAATTAAAACAACTCCCTCCTTTTCTCCTTTTAGATCAACCACAAGCGCCCCCTCACTTTTCTTTAATAGTTTTTTCTTTTGCAAAAGCTCCACCACATCTTGCATTTTATCGTTATATTCACTCTCTCCACTAACAACATCAAACTCCACTCCAAGTAACTTATATATCTCATCAAACCTAACTATTGAAAGCTCTTTGAATTCTTTCCATATAGCTAAATTATTGGGATTTCCTTCTTCTAGCTTCTTAAATTCCAATCTTGCGTCATCGTCAAACTCATCTGTTTTATTGACCTTGACATACAATTTTTGTAAATGGCCGATTGGATCTTTTTTTAACTCGCTGTCTTTCCCCCACTTCTTATAAGCAAAAATTAACTTTCCAAATTGAGTCCCCCAGTCACCAAGATAATTTATTTTAACAGTCTCATATCCATTGGCATTTGCAATCCTTGAGATTGAATCGCCTATAATAGTAGAACGAAGATGCCCCACCCCAAATGGCTTCGCTATATTTGGAGCAGATAAATCAATACATATTTTTTTACCCTTTCCACTAGTATTATTCCCAAAATCCTCACTCTCAACCGCTTCCAAAACCCTCTCAGCTAATCCCACCTTATCCTCAAAAAAATTCAAA
>CAZAZO010000041.1:0-8239 GCA_964489675.1 Candidatus Woesearchaeota archaeon
CTGAGTCCGAGAGTTATTAAGGAAGTTGGGAAAGTCTCCTTGATAACTGGTATAGGTCAGATAATTTTCACCTCCTTATTTGGATTCTTAATCGGAAGGCTTTTGGGATTCTCTACAATAGTTTCACTCTACATTGCTATTGCTCTAACATTTAGTAGTACAATTATAATTATGAAACTCTTGTCTGATAAAAAAGACTTAGAAAAGCTATACGGAAGAATCTCTGTTGGTTTTTTACTTATCCAGGATCTTTTTGTAATAGTTCTTTTGATGGTAATATCTTCTTTTTCTGGAGACATCTCCCTTGAGACTATTTCAATCTTAAGAATTGCCTTGGTGCTTATGATTTTGGGAGGATTTATTTTAGTAAGCATATATATACTTCCTAGGTTATCAAAATTTTTCGCTAAATCTCAAGAATTTTTGTTCTTATTTTCTATCGGTTGGGGTCTTGGTATTGCTGCATTATTCCACTACGTTGGTTTCTCAATGGAAATTGGGGCCTTAGTTGCGGGAATTGCTCTTTCTATGACACCATTCCACTATGAAATAAGCTCAAAGATGAGGCCCTTAAGGGATTTTTTCATTATATTATTCTTTATTCTACTTGGGTCTCAAATGGCATTTGGAAACATTGGCGAATTAATACTTCCTGCAATAATTTTCTCTTTATTTGTTTTGATTGGAAACCCTCTAATTGTACTTACCTTAATGGGAATTTTGGGGTACAAAAAGAAAACTGGATTCCAAGCCGGCTTTACTGTGGCGCAAATCAGCGAATTCTCTTTGATTTTGATAACTCTGGGTGTTAGCGTAGGGCACTTAACTGAAGAAATACTTTCCCTTGTAACAATTGTTGGATTAATTACTATCTCTTGCTCAACTTATTTAATCTTATATTCCAATAAACTATACCCTTACTTTTCCCGAGCGCTCTCAATCTTTGAAAGGAAAAAAGCTAGAGCAGGAAAGGAGAAGCAAAAAGACTACGACTTAATCTTATTTGGCTACAACAGAATAGGATATGACTTATTGAAATCTTTTAAAAGACTTGGGAAAAAACACATTGTTATAGATTATGACCCAGATACAATCTCGGATCTGTTGAGTAGAAAAATAGATTGTAAATATGGTGACGTGGATGAAGATGAATTTTTGAATGAGTTTGACTTTACAAAAACACAACTCGTGGTCTCAACGATTCCAGAGTTTGAAACAAATTATTTATTGATAAATAAGATAAGGGAGATAAATAGAAAGACTATTGTTATTGTAACCTCACACAGCTTAGAAGAGGCTAATAGGCTATACGAGATTGGAGCAACTTATGTTATCATGCCTCACTTCTTAGGGGGGACTCACGCTGCAAAAATGATAGACAATTATAAGCTTGACTCAAAAGGATTTTTAGAGGAGAGAAAAAGCCACTTAAAATATCTTAACGACAAAAAAAGGGTGGGCCACGAACATCCAAAGCCTGAAAAAGATAGGTAAGGTAAATATATTCTTTTCTCAAGAGATAAATCTTCTGCGTCTTTTAAATGCTGGACAAAAACTGTAAAAATAATATTTTCTAATTATTGTCTCTCTATTTCCCCCCTATTAGTAAGGGGATATAAATGAGATTGAGATAAAAAAACAACAAATCACACTTCTATTTTTAATGTCTTCTTAACATTTCCTACAGCAACTTTTACAGCGTCAATTGGGACGCATGTAAGTCCTAAAACTCCGCCGCCAAAATAACAAAAAGACTCTGTAAACCCGTCGTCGAAGAAATTAGCTTTGCTTTCGTTAAACATTTTTTTTGCTTGAGATCTTAACTCTGAGTCTAAATCAGACTTTGCTGAAAATGGTGTTGCAGCTTGGCAAAACCCAATTACAAATCTATTCTTGAATTTTTCTAATCTCATTTTATCTCCGTGCCTGAGCCATTCTAGATTGAATCTCAAAATTCCTTCTAGCAACTTCAGAAGCACTCTTTTTTTGAGATTCTAACTGCAAAAACAAATCTCGTGCTTTTTCAATTTTATTCATCTTCATATTTTTCCATTTATTTATTTGATTGTTAGGCAGTCTAGCTGCCTAGTTTCACCCCTTTTTCCTCCAAGAGAGATATCACCGCTTTGTCCACCAGATTTTTCTTGGATGGAAATTCTGTACGGTTTCTGTTGCTTCTTTCAACAAAGCTTTCAATCTCATCGCTTACCCATTTGCTAATTTTTACTGTTGTTTCTTGTGTCATTTTGTGTGTTTACCCAAAAGGATTTTTGTACCCTCCTTGGGTATCATTTTTGATTTTTAGTCGCACTTTTGGTTACCTAGTCGCACCTTAAGTTACTTTATGTATACAAATAGTAACTTAAGGTATATAAAGGTTGTGGTTATTTTTGATGGAATTGGTGAAAATAGATGAGTTATAGAATATATTTGAGAGTATTAAGAAAACTTGTATTATTCTCCAGCCACAACTGGGGCACTTCCTATGTGTCTCAAAACCATAGACCCTTTTGTAAAATTAGATAAATATGTGCTACCCACCTTAACTCCGAATTTCTTTCTATTGACTTCGGCCTGAATCCTTTTTGAAAGCTTTCTTAACTGAGCCCTCCTATCTGTCTTTATTCCCTCATAATTTTCTGTAACAAATTCAGAATAGACACCCGCCCCTATCTCACTTAATGTTGCCTCAGAATCGTCATCAGATAAATTAAGAGAATAATCTCTGGCGCTAACAATCTTATATAAAAAAGAGCCCTCAAAGGAGACTGTTGTATTATCAATATCTATGGTACATATGGGAACTGGAATAACACCCCATGTTGCGTCGAACGAATAAATCTCATGAATAAATGGAATATAAAAATGAAAACCGTGGCGAAGATCTTTTTTGTCTGCTTTACCCAGCGTGTATCTTAGACCCAATTCATCCTGATTAATAACGGTCCAGGGCATAACAGCGTTTGCATAACCCAATAATTTGTCTAGCAAATCTTCTATTGCCATAATAAACTTCAATCAACCCTACTTATAAATAACATTATAATTAAATATATAATAATCTATCGCTATGATCACCAACCAATTGTTTTTGGCTCTCTTTTTACGTATTGGAACTCTCCTTGGAGCTCGTAAACTTCTATTGAGCTGTCTATTTGATCATCAAAATAACGAAGCTGATATTCCCTGCCGTTTTCTTCGTTAAAAAACTCTATTATCATCTCTTTCATGTTGCCATGATCCATAAAAACATATTGAGAATCGATTTTCATCTCTTTGCCGTTGATAAATAATTTATCTCCCTTCTTTAACTTAGAGATATCTTTGCTCTTCTTTTCTATTTTTAGAATTGCTGGTTCTGCTTCTTCTGCCATGATATAAAAAAGTGATAGGAATTTATAAAGTTAATTGCTTAAAAATTCTAGAAAACTAATCTCCATGCCCAGACCAACATCAATAAGATGAATGCTGCGAATATGACTTTGCCTAAAGCCGAATAAAGTCTTTTTGCCCATTTGTCACTGCCAGTTATTGCTAGAATGGTTACATAGAAAAACTGTCCGCCGTCTAATATTCCTAGGGGCAGCATATTAAACAAGGCTACTAAGAAGTTAATAATTACGATCCACCAAAGAAGGTTGAACAAAAATCCAAAGAATGAATAAATTGGCTGATAATCAATTGCTGAGCCTTTTAGGTAGGAAAGAAGGGAATATGCACTGAATTCTCCAAAGCTAGACTTTGGATCAATTCCGCCTCCACTAACGCCTAAGAATCCGGTATCGTTTTTTAGGGGGTGGGCTCCCAGTGTAATTCCATAATATTTTTCACTTTCATTTTCTAATACTGTTTTTAAAATTAATTGATCACCTGGCTCAAGACCCTTGAATGAACTATGAAAATCGTCTCTTGTTTCAATTTTTTCTCCGTTAAATGCTACGACATTTCCGACAACACCCTTTTTGATGGCTGGCGAATCTAGATATAGCTTTACATATCCGTCCATTTCTTGCATACTAGTATCTTGTGGCCAAAAATAACTTCCAAGAGTGGTATTTACTAAAATTAAGTCATCGCTGTAATTTGTGATTCCTAGAATTGAATCTGTTGGAACCGCTGCATACGCATAATCAGTTATTATATAGCCTTGAGAAACATATGCGACATTAAATAAGCCCCATGCTAGAAGTAGAAAAACAATTCCCGTTACTAGATTTGCATATACGCCAGCTGCTAAAACGCTTAGCCTGTTGAATTTACCTTTTTTGTTAAAACTGTTCTTATCCTCTTCGACAAATGCTCCTAGAATTGGGCCTAAGAATACGATTCCGGTGGACTTTATTTTGATTTTTGAAAACTTCATAAAAATACCATGGCTAAATTCATGAACGAATGCTACAATCGCAATTGCTACTAGGAAATATGTAAAATAAAAATTAGGGAAGAAGCTTTCCATTCCGAATAGTTGTGGGAAGTATGGCACAAGAGGCGCTACTGGGGGGGCTTTTATTGCTTCGCTAATAGCAGGATTTCTTATGTATTCAAAGACGGTCATGCCAAAAAGATAAACTATTCCTGCCATTAAAAAATAACCAACTGCAACAATCAAATATCTTAGTTTGGAAAGCACTCCTTTGTATTTTGTCCCGACTCTGTTAATTAAATTCATACCCCATTTGGTTCGGTACATGTACATCCAGCCTTCTTTGTCAAGTGACTTGTTGTGTTTTTTTAAAAAGTAGAAAACTGCTGCTACGAATACGACGAGAAATGCGACATCATATACCCAAAATTCAACCATCTTTTATTACCTAATACAATCAAAAGAATTTTCTTTATAAAGTTAAGTACTTACTTCTTTCTAACTGGTCTGAAATCTTTAGACTTGCACTTTCTGCAAGCTGCTTTTCCAGCTAAGATTTTTAAGTTATCAAGTTTCATCTTGTGCTTACATACTTTGCAAACTACAGCGTTCTTTACTAAACGATTTTGTGCTGCTGGTATTTTTGTTGCCATATTATTTTTTATTGTTTTCCTTTTTTAATCTTATGGTACACCTTGTGTGCGCCATATTAATATTATGTTAAATTTTCGGTTTAAAAGGCTTGCGATGGTGGGTTTTTACTTGAATGATTAGTTATTATTGCGAGAAGTTGTTTTTTATCCATTTATGAATCTTACTCTGTTATTGCTAGGATCTATAAAATCTGGCGTTAGCACAATATCCCTTCTGCCCCTTTCTTCTGCCATACGTTTGGCACTTGCTCTCCAGGTGGACCTTCTTGCCTCAGAACAAATATATTTTACCAGGCCCTTTTCTGTTACAGCTGGCTCGGCTACGCCTTTCTTATACTTAACCTGGATTCTATAGCCAAAATTCATCCTAGAAGTATATTGTATTCTGCATTAAAAAGTTATTGGTTGAATCAATATTTTAATAGATAGAAAGATCCCCGCTCAACATGCTATAGTATTTATGCGGCATACCCATCTTCTGAAGTATTTCATCGGTCTTTCTTATTTCTCTCATAGATAATAATTCGACTGCGGCCATACCACTTGTCTCTATTGCTAGCCTGTTTTCGTCTGCCTCACCTTCTGTAAATAAATATCCCCGAAGGTCCCAATTCCCAAAAAGCTGATTTCTAAATGGCCACCTTAATAAATTTTTAAAGCCATCAAATGTGACTTGAGAGCCCATATCCCTTGACATCCAATATTCTGAAACCTCTGGGTCAATTCTTTGAAGATGTTCTTGGTCTATTACAATTGTCTCTCCAGGCCTATTTCCGAGAGGAGATAATACCATGCCCGGTCCCCTTTGTGCTAATCTATAATCCTGCCTAACTGGCTCACAATGAAAACCGCCTTCATCATAATTTGTCATTCCAAAGAATCTTCTGTTTGGAGCAGTAGGGCTATCTGACATCTCCATGGCTACATCCTGGCCTTCGCATTCAGCACAAACCCTACCTGGATCAAATTTGTGCCTTAAGCTTTTCTCGCTTTGTGTCATTTTGTTTCTGCGCTCCCACTCTTTTTAATTCTAAAAGCACCCATTCTTCCCTCTGGGATTATAGAAACTCTTGAACCGGGAAGACTGCATGCAACAGACTGCGCCACCCCCTTAAAATACCCCCTACAATCATTATGATAAAGAAGGCTGCCAATACCGCGCTCCACTATCTCTGGCTCATTGTTATTAGCACCCGAACCTCTCCTCGCATAAACATGGTATCTTATTCTATCTCTTAATCTCATATTTTATTCTCCTTATCACCACTATCTCCCTTTGTCTCAGAATTAATAAATTTACATAGCTCTTCTAATTAACTTGTCGCCTTCAACGTCCCAATACTCAACGTTTCCGCCTTCGCTTACTCCTTCAACGCCTTCAGGAATTTCTAGTTCTAAATTTTCAAAACTTTCACTATCCATTAATGTTGCTGTGCTGCCGGCAATTGACAAAACTTGAGCTTGCCTTTTATCAATCATAGGAACTTCAAACTTATCGTGTCCTGGAACTACTGCTACTTTTTTCTTTCCTGTCATAATATTTGTAGCTTCGTATCTAACTTTTGCATGACCGTGCTTTCCAGTTTTTGAAATATCCATCTTTTTCACTTGATGTGCAACACTGTCAAGAAGAATAAATGTTCCAACCCTCATCTCAGTTGCGTCAATAACCTTTGCTACCATGTTAGGTAAAAATGGGTTGGGTATTTAAATGTTTTGTCAAAATTTACAACCCAAACTCATCAATAAAATCTACAATCGTTTTGTATTTTTCTAAAAACCTCATTCCCGTTTCTGTTAGAATAACCATTCCGTCTTCTTTTGAGACCTCTACAAAACCCTTCTTTTTCATCTCAATAAAATATTCTTTAAATCTAGTGGTTGATAGGTTAGACCGCCTAAGAAGTGGAGTTGGCCTCATGGCATTCCTGTTGTTCTGCAAGATTAGCAAGATGTCTTTAATTATTTCTAGCCTGCTTCTTTTGGCCATTTTATTTAGCCCCCGTCCTTTTGAGAACCTTATATAAAATTGTCATGAAAACGCCTGTTGATGCCAAATAGATGAAAAGCTGGAGCCCCCTTAGGAAATTAGGAACTAGTATATCTAAGATATTTAAGATCCAGAAAATTAATAACAAAAAGTAAATGATGTAAAGATTGTGACTTTTTTTGCCGGCCTTTCCTTTGCTTAAATAAACCACCCCTAAAACTACAAAAAAGAAAATTAAGTTTAAGATAAAATAAGTTTTTTGTGATCTTGAAATTAAGCCAACTAATCCTAGCAGTCCTGCTGTTAAATGGAAGACTCCTGCTCCTATGTTTTTGTGTTCTAATTTTTTCCAGACCACGCTTAAGGCTAGATAAAAAACAGCAATGGCGCTAAAATAAATAAAAAGTGGTAGGCTAATTAGTGCGACTAGCCCTCCCATTGCTCTGGGTGAAATGTCAAGAAGTCTTGCTATACCGTTATAATCTAAAATTACCCTTAGAAAAACCTTGGAAAAATAAGCAAGAGCGAAAAATAAAAAAGCATTTCTGAAATATCCAATTCCTTTGTGTGAAGTTAATTTATAGAGCTCTTTTGTTCCAAAATAAATCATTAAACTACAAGCAATAATTACGAATGCATAGAAAAGCTCGAGGCTTAAGCCCTGTTGGGCGATGTTCTTTACAAGAATTTCTTTTGCTGCTCTTCCTGTCATCATTGGTGGCATATTCATACTTGGCAAATAGATTATTTAAAAGTTTATAATTAATGTGGACTTAACGTCCACTTTATAGCTTAGCTACTTTCCACATTTCTTCAAAATATTGCCCATATGAATCATAAACATTCTTGCTCTCGATTAGAATACAAAAAAGAGGTTCATCCCAAATAAATATGGCAACCCTATTGTTAAAGATGAATGTTGATGTTGGTCCCGATAGGTTGTCTGATAAGAACCTAAAACTTGTGGAGGGTTTTGAAATGCCAATAAATTCGCTATTTTTTATTGACTTACTTAAAATTGTTCTTGTCTTTATTTTTAGCTCTTTCTTTTTCCTCTGAAAAACTTCAAAATCGTGCTTCATCATTATGGGGAATTGCTCCGTTGTCCCTAAGCTCATATACTCCTTAGATTCCAATACTAAATTTAGAATATTTCTTATTCCCTTTCTTCCTCTATATACAACAACATTTCCCTCCTCTTTTTCCGGTAAATTTTCAAGCTTAGGGAGAAGG
>CAZAZO010000042.1:0-7886 GCA_964489675.1 Candidatus Woesearchaeota archaeon
CTGTGAATTTCTTCTTCAGTCATATTACCATGTAATAAATAAACTTTACACTTTGCATCTTGATGTCGAGATAAAATATTTTCTATATGCTTCTTGGTTTCTATCCTATCCATTACACTGTTTTTGGCCTTGCTTGATTTCATAATCAAACCAACATTACTATCGTCCTTAAATTCTTGCATAAACCACTCAATTGAATTTTCTATATTCTTGCGAGGACCAAGTAAAGCAACATTTAAAAAATTAAATTCAGTGCTAAGATTTAATTCCATTTCTGGTGGGGAGATCGACTTAACTGGATAAGGTATAACTTCAACTGGAACTTGGCATTCTATTTTGTTTTCCTGTCCCTGCTGATTAGTAAATTCATACGAAGTACTTTCAAACCCCATCTTCGCGTGTTCCGATGGTACTATAATTTTATCAACCCCTTGATAAGTCTTAATAAGCCACTCAGCAGATACTCTATCTGTTTCAATTCCAGCAGTAACTACTATTGACTTTGGGGCGCGCTTTTCAAACTCATTTAAAATTCCCACAAAAATTTGAACATCATATGTTGGCTTCTGTTTTGCTTGCTGGCATGCCTTTACAAAATTTCCGTTCCTAACAATAGCTTCGTGCATTTTATCTTCATAGTTTAAAATCCATGAAGTGTTACCCCAGGATACTGGATTTACAAACAGCTCTACTCCTTGAATTTCTTTTACTGATTCATATACGAGACGCGCATGTTCTCCATATCCGGATTTGGTTAATATTGGACCTTCTAATAAGACTTTCATTTTACCTCTAGTAACTCCCATCTCTTGTAATTTTTACGAGTATCCCAAGAGCCAAATTCTTCTACCACTTCCTCTATCAGCTCCTGCCATTGTTTTGAAAACGTTTCCATGCTATAGTTTGTCATTACATGTTCTCTACCTTTTCTTCCAAGTTCTTGTCTCTGTTGTTCCGTCTTGTTGTAAAAATTTGTTATTGCATTTAAAAAATCTTCTTTTGAAATCCTATCTTCGTAAATATATGGAACGTCCTGTGAGCCTATTATCGCCTTTGATGATGGATATATTGCTTCCCCAAAAACATTTTCCCCATCGGTGACCTGCTCCTGTAGGCCGCCGGTCATATTAACAATAATCGGAGTTTCACAAGCTAATGACTCCAATGTAGCCAAACCAAAACCTTCAGCGTCTGATATGTTGATGGTACAATCTGCAGCGTTATAAACATCGGCTAAATCTAAAGGACTTAACTTTACTGTGGATAAACGGACCTGACCATTGACAAGTTTAAGGTTCTCCATTATTGCTACCAGGTCCTGGCCGTTGGGATCTTTTGGTTCAGTGTGCATTATCAATGTCGCCTTGTCGTGACCAACTTTGTCTAAAAATTCTTTAAACCAAAAAATAAGAGAACCGCTTTGCTTTCTTCGTGCATTTCTGTTGTTCCAAAAAAATACCATCTTATTTTCAAGATCGAACTTTTTTCTAATCTCATCTCTGTCTTTTTGAGAAATCTTTTTGAAAATATCCGTATTAACTGCGTGAGGGATATGTACACATTTAATGTCTGGCGACACTGTCCTCACAATATCGTCAGTTACTTTGCTTATTGTACAGACAACATCTGTAGAATCATAATACTTTTTATTGAAGTCCGGATAAGGATAATTGTCCCATACGTGATAATATATCATTGGAATCTTATCCCTAATTTCATCTTCGATCTGCCACAACCAGACATAAAATCTAGGGTCTGTCATAAACCACAAAATATCAGGCTTATGAACCTTCAACATCTCTCTTATAAGGTTTTCATTCCCATAACCATTTACTGGAAAGATAACCAGGTCATCACCATAAGGTTCGACCTTTATTGGTCTATAGTCTTCGTGCCTGATGGCGCCTGCCATACAAATAAACGAATATTTTCCTGTTTTTATCAATGATTCTATGACGTACTTTGTTTGAGTACCTACGCCTGATGGGACTAGCGGAGAATCCGCAATTATTAAAATTTTCTTCTTTTCTGTCATGTGCAGTGCTCTGTGTTATGAAATTTGCAGTATTTGCAACTAAGGCGGTTTTTAATTGATGTGCCTTTCTCTATATTTATAACAGCATTCTCTAAAAGTTTTAATGCATTTGTTGTCTTTTTTGCCCCAGAAGTAACCCTCAAAACTTCCACGTTATCTTTTTTTGCTGTTCTCTTAAGCAACACAAAGTACGTTTCAATCTGTTTTGGTTCGATATTGTGTTTTTTTGAAAAGTAATTTTTATAATAAGTTAATTGATAATTGGTCATTGGATCAACTTTCTTATCCCTTGACCACCCCCAAGAGCACGTTTTCCAATCAATGATATGGTGCTTACCATCTGGTGTCTTTATAACCATGTCTATGAAGCCCTTGAAATTTCTACCGTGTGAATCAAACTCGTCTATTGGCTCCAAGATTTGTTCTTCAACAGAAACAACTTGAAATGTACCAAAGTGTTCTTTAACCGCTGGTAACACCTGATGGCAAATAGGTATTGCCTGTTTTCTCATATCAGAAACTAATTGTGCGTTAAGTGTTTTTCCCTCTTCCTTTAAAGTTGTTAGTTCTCTTAAAAAACTTTCTTCAAACATTTTTAAGCCGTCATGTTTAGAGGAAGGTATTGTTTTTTCACAAACTTCATGATTTTCTGTACCATTGTCAGTAAATTCATTTCCTTCATAATAAGGAATCTTATCAATGTGAATTAATTTATGGCGGTGGGGGCATTCTTTCCAATTTTTTAGTTCTGAAAAGCTTATTCTTTTTATTTCTGTCATTGTTGACCTATTTTTTTGTTGCTATCTTCTTTATTCTACCACGAAATGAGGTTGATTTGCTAGTCTTTTTTGTATTTTTTTTCGGAGGGGGACTTGGCTTATTTTCAGTCTGTAATGGTTCCTGCTTCTTGACTTCAACTTTTTCTTCCTCTATTTTAGGTGGGTCTTCTTTTTTTTCTTCAATAATAGGTTTTTTTGGAGTGGGCGCTTTTCTTATTTTTTTTACCTTAAATTTCCAAACTCCAGTTTGAGAATGTCCTTTTTTTGACCAATTTAAAAGTTGGTCTGTTTTTATCACTTCTAAAATTTCATGCTCTTCCGACATAGCCTCTATTACATCTTGTGTTGTAAGTCTTCTGTTGTTTTCTCTGGAATATTTCTTTAGCGGTAATGATATTTCCACTGTCAATACGCCTCTAATTAACCTTTTATTATTTATTATCTTTTTTACTTCTTCTTTAGTGAACATTCATTATTCCTCCATGTTAAGCAGTATAACATTTTTTTCAAATGCAGCTGGTGATATCTTCTTCAACCTTTGAACTTCTTCTCTCATAAAAAACGCTTCAAAAGAATTTGCGAAATATTCTCTCAAAGAAGTGGCAGCATAAGGTGAATAAAAAACATCACTTGTTATCATCCTTAAGACCGGATAACCTACCTCCTTGTATAAAAACTTGTCAAATTCCTTATTGTATTTCATTTCTATAAAAAAAGACAATTCTTTTTCGAAGCCTCGATCTTTCAAGCGTTGCCACATTTTTTTTCTTTTTTCTAAGAATTCTCTCTTTATGGTATTATCTTCGTATATTTCTTTCGCATATACTTCTTCTACAGAATGTGCGACTTCGTGTATTATATCATCCAAAGCATCGTAAACACTTTCATGTGAATTAGTTAAAAATATTTTACCCCCTTCATATACTGCTTGGACTTCCCTTGTTATCAATATTTCAAAGACACCAATGTGTATAGAAGTTATATTAGATAAAAGATGGGCTGGAATTTTAGATAGGGCAAAAGTAACTGCTTTCCGGTAATCAGTTTCATATACAGGGGCGTCTTTTAAAAATACTTTTACACCCTTTACAGTAAAACTATCCCTCTTCTTTTCTTGGATGTATTTTTTTAACGTCATTTTGTATACTCTCTGTATCTTTTAATGCTTGAGTGTACCCATTTATCCAATTCTCTTCCGCTACAACCAATAAAAATTCAGGAAATTCTGTTGCGAAAACATTAATAACTTGTTCTACGGTTATCTCATCCTCTTTTGGATTCAAAACTTTTCCAACATAATTCGTAACAATTTGTTTAAGTTCTGATTCTGTGGGTACAACCTCTTTAAGTAGTTCTGGATTTTTCATATTTATAATTTCGTTGCTGCGATGGTCGCGACTTTCGACCTCTCTCCCTTCAGTAGTGTTACATGTCCGGTTATTTGTTCATTTTTAAGCCTCTCCACAACATATGAGAGACCATTATTAGTTGCATCTATATATACGTTATCTATCTGTTCGATGTCCCCTGTTAGAACTATCTTAGTACCTTCACCCACTCTTGTTAGAACGGTTTTAATTTCATGCTGTGTCATATTTTGTACTTCGTCGATCACTATAAAAGCGTTCGATATTGAACGGCCGCGGATAAAGGTCATTGCTTCGACTTCTATCTGGCCTTTATCCATATATAATTCAAGTGTTGCTTTGTCATCGCCCATAAGAAATTGTAAGTTGTCTTGTATAGGTGCTAGCCACGGAAGCATTTTTTCCTCCATCGACCCGGGCAGAAAACCAATGTCCTTTCCGACGGGCTCTACCGGTTTGGTTACAACTATCTTCTTATAAAGGGCCCCTTTGCCAAATGTTTGCTCCAAGCCTGATGCTAGTGCTAACAAAGTCTTACCGGAGCCGGCTTTACCAACTAGAGAAACTACAGGAATCGCGGGATCCAATAAAAGATCAAATGCGAACTGCTGTTCTTTATTTCTAGGTTCTGTGCTCCAAACCTTTTTATTGCTTTTTACAATTTTTTGAAGGGGTTTGTTATAATTATCGAATCTTGCCAGTGCTGTCTTTTTATCATTTGAATTTGATATCAGCATTATGAACTGATTTGGACAAAGGGAATGTTCTTTTGGGTCCATCCAAATTTCTTCGCCGGCGTAAAACCGATCAACATCTTGTTCGTCTACTAATATTTCTGCTCTACCAGTATATAAGCCCTCTGCGTGGTCAACTACTTGCTCTGCTTGATAATCTTCTGTCAAGAGAGCAAGAGCATCGCACTTAACTCTCATATTTATATCTCTCGATACTACAACAACTTTTCTAGATTTGGGTGCACTTTCTTGTTCAGATAGAGCTGTAGCTATAATTTGATTATCCGGGTCTTCTAGGTCTAAATCATCTGGAAGGCAAAAAGGATTGTATGACGATACTCTCACTATTCCCAAACCCTTTTCGATTCTAACACCTTTGGATAAACTACCCTTGTCCCTCAAAGCATCCAAGTTTCTTATAATTGATCTAGCTTGAGACCCTACAGAGTCTTGCCTTTTTTTGTGTTTATCTATTTCTTCTAAAACTTTTAATGGTATAACAATATCATTGTTGCCAAAACAATTGATACAATTTGAGTCAGTGAGGTAAACACTGGTATCTAAAACATATGTCTTCTTAGCCAAAACGTGTCCTTTTTATTATATAGTAACACTATTAATTAGATTTTTTAGTTATTTTTACCCATTTCGTGGGTACCTTTTTATATTTTGCTGTCTCTGTCTTTTTAGAGGTCGTAGGCTTCTCTATTGTTAATTTTTCTACTACAGCTTCCTGGTGAATTGTACAAACTGGAGAAGAAAGAAAGGTTAACGCGGCGAAAATGAATGTCATTTTTTTTCTCCTTATTTAAAAATAAAACTTTTTTCATATATATTTATTATATATGTTGAGAAAAAGCACATTTTTATTAACTTTATTTGCCTTTTTATTGATAAGTTGTACATCTATCGACTTACAACGAAAAGTAAACCCACCACTAAAAAGTTTCGTTAAGATATATCATACTGTGGAAATCGTTGAATGTACAGAAAATTTTAAAGATAGGTGTCCTCGCGGAGAATACGGTTCTATGGGAAGCGGTATCGTGATGAACGTAATAAAAGGAAAGACAATAATAATAACCGCTGGACATGTTTGTTCATCCGATGTTGATGAAAATAAAATTGCTAAATATATTGAAAATGTTTATGTTCAAGATTTTCGAGGACTGAAACACCAGGGGCATGTAATCTTAGCGACACAAGACGATTCGAAAGGTAGCGTGGATATGTGCGCACTATGGGTACCTACACTAAAAACACAAGGCGTTGATTTTTCAAATTTCAGACCTAGAGCAGGGCAGGAATTATACTACATGGGTGCACCTGAAGGTATTTACCACCCGCCCGTTGTTCCTCTTATGTCTGGAATGTACAGTGGTCAAATGGATGCATCAAACGCCCTAATATCTATACCCGCGACCGGGGGGTCTTCTGGGTCTGCAGTTATGGATATGAATAATAAAGTGGTAGGTATCTTGTGGGCCGCTCACAATTTTCATCATGTGTCGATCATGACAAATTGGGATGCATCTGCTTTATTTTTATGGAAAGTTGTCAAAACATACGAGGGTAAAAAGAATATTAATCTTCCGCCACTAAGGAATTAATATTTTCCAACTTCTTCTTAATCATCATCCTTAGTCGATTTGCAAAGTGTGGTTTACCTGCAGCTTCTGCAGTTTTAATAGACTCTTCTAGATTCATTATTTCAACTTTTATTTTATGTAATCTGTTTTGTATTTTTGATAGAGATGGCATTCGTTTCTCCTTATTCCTTATCATGATATCTTACGTATACTTTATACCTCAAAGAAATACCGTCGATACCAGTACCAGGTGGTGGCGCTGAAGGGTTGAAATATACATTCATGACTTGCTCCTCTTCCATCAAAGAAATAAGAAAATCTAAAGATATTAAGGCAACAGTGAATCTATAGGTGTTTTCCATTAGATTATGTTTCCTATGATTTTTAAATTCCAAAATAGCATCTTCTTCAATGTGTTTTGTGATTATCTCTAAGGATTCGTTAGCTGTAAGTTCTTTTGACATTTTATATTATTTCATCCACCAAGCCGTATTGAAGACACTTTTCTGCCTCCCACCACAAATCGTGCTTAAGAATATTGTCTAATTCTTTTTTAGGAATTTTTGTATATTCTTTGTAAATATTCTTTATTTTTTCCATTAACATTTCAGAATTTTGCATGTCATCTTGCATTTCTTGAAATTTTCCCCACATAGCACCTGAAAGTTGATGAACCAAAATACATGCATTTCTATGCATCTGTCTATGTGCCCCTACACAAGACATTAATGTTGCTGCCGAAGCAGCACATCCATCAATAACAGTGTGAACAGGTACCTTTGAATTGCGAATATAATCTACTGCTGCTAAGCCGGCAAAAACAGAGCCTCCATAACTATTGATATGTAATTTAATAGGAGGTGGCTCATACTCCAGTGGTCCAGTTTTAGACAACATGTTGACATTTAAATTGAAAATTGACTTATTTAATTTCAATATCTTAGGTCGTGTGACTCCTGAGTAGAAGTATATTCTGTTATGGAGAGTGTCCACGACATTATTATCAGTTGAGGCATGCCCTTTTGTTTCCGAATAGTATTCGTGTATACTAGTTGGTTCAGGATTTGCTTCTTCTTCTTTCTCTCCCCAAAAATAATCTCTCACTTATTTTGCTCCAAAATCAATGCGCGTAAGTCCTTCAACTCTTTGATGGCATTCATTGATGCCTTTCTTAGGCGCCTGCCGGCAGAGGCGTTTCCTTCTTCGCACTTTTCAGCATCCATTTCGGCAGCTGCCAAGTCAGTTAAAATTGTCCTTAATCTTTCTGCGATCATTTTGTTTCTCCTTGTTTTATTAAGTGGGCCCACCTGGACTTGAACCAGGAACCGACGGTTTATGAGACCGTTGCTCTAACCGATTGAGCTATAGGCCCTTATATGTAT
>CAZAZO010000043.1:0-7767 GCA_964489675.1 Candidatus Woesearchaeota archaeon
CAACACTACATGAGCAATTTGGACTCAACATCTGATCACAAGCCTCTCTAAAATACACCCTCATATCTTCATAACAAGTATTCATAGCCTGAGGCAAATTAAAATCCCCCATAAGAAGCACTGGCTCATCATTATAGTTTGGCAAAAAGATATCTTTTTTAAATGAATGCCACGCCATACAGGCCCAAATATCTTCTGGATTAGAACTTGGCACGGGAAAACCTTCCCAACCAGAAGGAAAATGAATATTAATAAATCTTAATGAATCGCCTCCCCTATCGACAACAAAGGTTTGTATCGCCAATCTATCATGCCAGTAATTCGGATTATTTATCCAATGGACTCCATATGAGCCTATCGGAAATTTGCTAAATACTGCCATCCCCAGCATTCCATGAGAAAGTTGGTCAACCCATTCTACATGAGAATTCATATGATAACCGATTTCATCTAATTTATTACTTAACACCCCTGCCATATTTTTATTAGAATGATATTGGCTATCTTTTGAAACTGCTTGCAACACCAAAACCTCCACGCTCCTATTCTTTATTATGTTCGCCAACCTTTGCATAACAACATCTGGATCTCCATAAATATCGCCTTCATTCTCTCCAGCAATATTATAAGTCATTATTCTTAAGGAGCCGATTGCACTTTCATTAAAAACACAATTATCAGCAGCAGCAAAACTCAAGCTGATAAAGAATATGAATACGAGGCACAGTCTAAGCAACGTTCTCTTCATAAAAACACATATTTTAGAAACTTTATAAAACTACCCTACCTTAACCTTCCCCGCCTGCCACTCAGTCAAAACAACCCTAGCGGCCCTGTCAATATCAGCTAAGCCACCCTTCTTAACAAAATTCTTAGAACAAGCCAACTTCTCCAAAAAAACTTCCGAATCTTCTTCTTTTTCCATTCCAAAATGCTTTTCTAAAACACCCGGCATGTCATTCATTAAATACTGCACTGAAAGCTCTGGGTCTTTTACCTTCCCTGAACTCCTAGCACTAAGAAGCGTATGCTTCGACATTTTATCTTTATCCGACATTGAATACTCACTAGCTGGAATCACCCCAGGACTGTCCAAGATCATCAAGTCTTTCGTTAAAGATAATTTTTGAAGACCTTTTGTAAATCCCGCCTCATTTCCCGTTTTTGCAACGGGCCTGCCCACTAAAAAATTAATAAGAGTGCTCTTTCCCGTATTTGGATATCCAATAACGCCAATCAGCGTCTTGTCTAAATTATCTTTATTAATTTTTTTATGTTCAACCTTCTTAGACAATTTCTTCAAAAGGTCTCTAAGCTTCACACTTCCAAATCGTGCATGAGGAGAAACCAAAACATAAGGTCTAAGCTTACTCTTAAAATTCTTATAATCAATTAAATCAGCCTTATTTATCGCGTATACCAACTTTTTACCCTGAGACAATATATACTTTTCAAGCTCCTTATTCCTAGTCTCTTCGATAAATCTTGCATCAATTACCTCAATTATGATATCTGTCATATTAATCACTTCTTCAACTATTTTAGGAAACTCCTTTCTCTGCTTATTGATATTTTTAATTCGGCCAGTATGCCTACAGCCAAACGAATAACGCACCCTTACCATAAAGACTCTTTCTTTTTTAGAAAAAAAGAAATTCCCTCGAAGTAGAAAAAAAGATTCCAAAACTTCGTTTTAATTTATTTTCCATATCACATAGAATGAATTGGAGTTTATAAGGAAGTGGGTATTATTTAATTCCTATCCTGCACCTTTGAATCATAAATTTTGCTTGCAATCATTTTTGCTGGATAAAAACTTTGAGCAAAAAACTTGGTTGGCTGGGGTAATTCTGATACTCTCTCCTTGAGTTGATTTGAAGTTACCCCTTTCTCAAGTTCTCCATATACAATGCTTCCATAACGAAGTGATCCTATAGTATAAAACAATAATAATGAACTGGGAACACTTATTGTCAATATTCGCCATGCAGGCGACAACTCTCTTTTAAAATTATCACTCATTTTAACACCCCTCCTTTCCTTCCCAATAAAAACCAGATAATTTTACCTCATCCCTATCATCAACGAATACTTGAACAATCCTCTTCCCGAACCCATCTCGATAAACTATTCTTTGGCTATTCATTCTTGCTTCATGATCTCTATCAACTTGCAATTCTCCAGCAAAAACATATCCTCTTTCAAAATCTAAAGATACTAAATGAATTATGCCTGTATTTGCTACTCTAAATCCATCTAAGGATTCTGAATTTCTAAAATATTTTTGACACCATCCCCTAAACCCATCAGCAGGAACTCCATACTCAGAAAAATCCATTAGCTCACCTTCTTGAAGGGGCAAGTCTAATATGCTGGCCATCCTCATGCCCCACGCGCCTCAACATAATCTCTATTCCTACCCAAAAGTCCATCTAATTTAGCAATTTGTGCATCAACCCTTTGCTTAACCGCTGCACAAGTCATTTTCCCAGCGCGCTCAGAATCTAAAACTTTTAAATTTGAAATTGCAACCCTATAATTAACTTCTGCTACGCCTCCCAAGCCCATCCCAAACTCTCTTAAATAATACTTATGTCTTTCAATCAAATCTTGAGAAAGCGATACTGCAGCATCTAAATCACCTTTTTCTAAAGCATTTCTTGTTGCCTCTTCATAACTTCTAGCGAAATCCCCAATCCATGCCTCCCTGGAATGCGTTGTATCTCTCATTTTTATCTCCTTCTCTTCTTAGAGACTTTCTTAACCGCTTTTTTATTCTTCTCTTCGCATCCCGCAATCCGCGTCTCAATAGCCTCAATTCTACCAGCTAAATTTTGCAACTTATTAAACAAATCACTAAACGCATCATTTAACATCAAGATATCTTTTTTCACATAAGCAAAACTAGCCGTCGTGTTTCTTTCAAGTTCCGAAGTTGTTTTTTGTGTCATATTAATTTTTATTTCTCCCTATCGTGAAATCTCCTACTAACACTCTTGAGTTTTAGATGTGGAGGCGATGCCATAAATTCATCCAAAGATTCGACACTTCTTCTGTATTTTTCTTCTGCTCCCAGCATTATCATACCATCTCCACAAGTAACAGCTGGACCTTCAACATAAGTACCATCTCTAAAAACACACTTATCATACTCTATATTTGCCTGCCAATTATCCCAATCAACATCATAAGCTGGAAACAAATCTACATTCCTTGAGACCTCACCATCAGCTGTATTTGCCCAAACCATAGCCAAAGCAAAATCATAAGGTGCATTTTCGAGAGATGGCCGACTAGAATTATCATCTAATTCATCCTCAACAGTAGAATAAAACTCCTTAAAATAATCTGCAGCTCCTTGTGCGTTACCATATGCCCCAATAAGATTTCCTCCATGTATCCATGCTCTCACTGGGACAATTCTTCCCGGAAGCGTCACCTCTCCTACAAATCCTGGCAACTGACTATTCTCAGTATTCTCATGCCCACTCTCTGTAGGGATCACTCCAACTGCATCACATGGCCCACTCATTTTATGCTGCCGCCTCCCCAAGCAACAACTTTCCACCCGTTTCATATTTTTCTCCGCTAAGCGTTCCCGATGTCGCTATCTCTTTTAATTCTCTTTCCATTTTGGACTCTTGCCCCTTAAAAACTAAATAAAGATTATCAATATCCTCCCAACTTCTTCCTTCGCTTAACATATCAAACCCAGGATAAGACCTGGTAACTTTTCCTGTTCCTCTAGTAGAATCTCCACCTGCACTCCAGGCCAAAACAGGCAAACCTCTTCGTCCAGGCTCATTTCTATAAGGAAAATTCGGTTGAACATTATCAATATAATGATTTATCAAAGCTCTATTCCCATCCAAAACCAAAATTCTTCTCTCACTTGCCATATTTTATTCCACCACCCCCACTTTCTCTGCAATTCTTTTAACAAGATCATTTGTTTCTTCGGCAATATTTAGCCCCATCACCACCTGGCAATCTCCCCTCTCTGTCGTACTTCCTTTAAGCTCTGCATAAAATCTTTGCCTAGGCCGGCTTGCCTTGTCATAAACAATTGTGCCAGAGCAACAATGCCCATCTCTCTGTGTGGGGCCCCTAGCCTCACATGCATAATTTGTACAAGGGATTCTTTTTTCCATGTCTTATTCACCCTCCTTCTTAACCAAATTTAACGTAACCGTGCCTTCCTGCCTATCCGAACCACCCTTCACAATAGACACTCTCTCAAATCCCTTCGCAGAAAAACGACTTGCTATACATTCCATAAAAAAATAAAGATCATCTCTCTCCTTGTGGTTTCCATAAGGAATTGAATAAGATCTATGTGCTCCAGGATTAACATCTGATAGATCACCCTCTATGCCCCTGGCAAGATAATCAAATACTGCCTCTGGAACTCCTATATCAGCAGCTGGTTTTCTTCCACACGCATAATCTGCAATTCTATTCCTATCCATCTCTCACCAACCCATCCAATCTTTATAAATCTTTTCCTATTTCGTAACTTTAAAATTATGACAAAGCATATAGAAAGCAATCAATTACTTACAGCTCAGATTCATTAAATAAACGAGTTATACTCGACTATCTGGGTGGTTTGTGGGTGGGGAAATCTGAGCAAAACACACTACCCCAAATAACCCATCTTTCTTCCTCATTATTTTATCAAACAAAACCTTTAAATGTAGTAATAACATTGTTATAACATGCAAAAGCAAGAACTCATCAAACCAATTGTCCGCGTAGGAAATAGTGCCGGAGTAGTTTTGCCAAAAGAATGGCTGAATGGAAAAGCAAGAATAGAATTAATTGAACAGCCCCTAGATATCAAATCAGAAACTTTAGAAATTTTAACTCCTTATTTAGAAGAAATTCAGGGGCTATATATTGTAGGAAGCTATGCTCGAGGTGAACAAACCGCAAAAAGCGATGTAGATATTCTGGGAATCACAGAAAGCTTAAACAAGACTATTGTTAAAGGTAAATATCATATTTTGTTAGTTTCAAAAACTGAATTAGAATCTCAACTAGAAAAAAATGCCCTACCTCTGTTGCCCATGATCAAAGAAGCCTCTCCCGTTTTAAATAAAAACCTTTTAGAAAAATATAAAAAAACCAAACTAACAAAAAAGAATCTTAATTGGCATATTGAGACTACAAGAAGTGCACTAAAAGTTGTTGAGAAGATAATTGATCTCGATGAGGAACTTGAAAATGATAAGATTCATGGAGGAGTGTACTCTCTTGTTTTAAGACTCAGAACACTTTATCTTATTGATTGCTTAAAAAGAAATAAAATTTGGTCGACAAAAGAACTTATCTCTCTAATTAAGAAGATTACCGGAAATGATAAAGCATATAAAATATACTTAGATGAAAAAGAAAGCAAGAAACCCAAAGAAAGAATTTCATTAGATGACGGGCATAAACTAATTGAATACATTGCCAAAAAACTTAAAGAAACAGAAAAATGGCTAAACGAAAAAAAAGAATAGTTAAGCAAATTGAAGGCTTAGAAAAAATAAAACAAAAACATTTTGAAAAATTAGAAAATGAACAGGGTAGAAAAGATACCACGCACGATTATTGGAAGGCAGAAATTAGAGATTTTGAAAAAGAACAAGAAAGATTAAAAGAAAAACTTGAGAAAATTAGAAAACAATAGTCAACCCAAATAACTAGTCTTCTTCCCCGAATAAGTAATCACCAGTTTTTCCTTCGCTCTTGAAACCGCAACATAAAAAAGCCTTTTTTCTTCTGCATCCTTATTATAATCTTCAAGCTTTATCATCTCAATTGCGGGATGGTCACTTGCTCGACATGGAAAATTCTGAGTCGTTGCCCCAATTAAATATACTTCACGAGCCTCAAGACCCTTAATAGCATGAATAGTAGCCAGAGTCACCTCGCCCGGCTTTGTATTCGTATAATTTTTCACTTCATCTGTTTTCAAAACGTGTGCTACCCCATGCTGTTTCAAAATTTCTGAGAATTGAGTAAGCTGCCTATTTGTCCTAGCCAATATAAAAATTTCTTCTCTAGCAGATTTAGATTCTAAAACTTTTCCCAAAACAAACATTCTCTCAGCCTCTTCGCCCGGCATCTCAACAATTTTTATTTCCCCTTCATTCTCATGATGATGACTCAAATCCGGCAAGTTCATTTCTTTAATTGAATTATTCATAAACTGGATTATATCTTTTGTACTTCTGTAATTTTTTTCTAAATGGATTAATTCTGGCTCCTTAAAATCATCCTCGAAATTCAAAATAAAATTAACATCACTTCCCCTCCACCCAAAAATAGACTGCCTAGGATCTCCCACCGCAAAAATATTATCTGGATTCAAAATCTTAATTAACTGAACCTGAGAATTATTAACATCCTGATATTCGTCCACCAAAACATGTTCAAACTGCGGAATTTCTCCTGGATGCTTTAAAAAAAACTCTAGCGTATCTATTATTTGATCTGTAAAGTCCCTAAGCCCCTGCGTCTTCAAATGATCCTCCAAAAAAGCGATTGTATTATAAATTATTTTTGCATTCTCACGGTCATTAGAATTAGAAGAAAAATCATGCGGATCAATCTTTTTCGCCTTAAAGTGCTCCATCACAGAAAAACAATCATTCATAAAAGAATTCATCAACTGATTACTGGTCTTATTTTCTTTTTGCTGCTCTGAAAAATATCCGTCAACCACTTGGGCTAATTCTAGTCCCTGATTTGAAATCGCCAAATTAAGTGCTAGAATTTTATCCTGATAAGACAAAACCCTGGTAGGCCGAGAATAAATCCTGCTCTCATTTTTTCTCAAGATATTCTCACAAAAGGAATTAAACGTATGAATGTTAACACCTTCTATTCCAAGCGCGTTCAGTCTTGCAATCATTTCATTTCGCGCTTTTCTAGTAAATGTAATTGCTAAAATTTTATCAGAAGAAATCCCCTTTTCCTTAATTAAAAATTCTATTCTCTTTGTAAGAACTGTAGTCTTGCCTGAACCCGCCCCCGCAATACAAAGCAAATTCTTAGCCTCACTAACGATAGCCTTTTTTTGCTGGAGATTAAACTTTTCTAAAAATTCTTCATACTTCCCAAAAAGCACTTCATCTTCCTCAGTAATTTCTGTTTTTGAATGAAGCATTTTTTGCCTTTTATGCAAAGTCGGCCTAAATATTTCATTTCTACCCCTTAGTGTTAATCTCAAAAGTTTTACAAATTTGTTATAATCAGCAGAAATTTGCTCAATCATTTTTTCACTAATCAATTTATCTATCCATTCCGAAATTTTGTCCGAATGCCAGTTCAAAGTATCAAAAGACGGCCTCTCATCTAAGCAGTTTTTTGTAATTGATTTATTCTTATAGTTGCCATTTAAAAAATCAGCCAAAAGTTTTTTACCAACGGGAAATGGAATCTCAATTAGCGCCTTCAAAATTTTTGTATAATCAACAGAGTCATCTCTTTTATGTTCAACAATTTCCATTATATGTTGGAAGCGGAAGCATATATAAATTTGTTGGGAGAGATTCACTACTTTTGGCGAGTGCGACTAAAGATGACAGAGCACGAGAGATAGGGGTGGGTACGAGTAAAACGAGGTAGTGGGTAATATGATGAATCGTGAGCCAATCAGGGGCACCCCAAAACCCTTAAATAATCCCCCCACCTAAAAACTATAAGGAGGTGAATAAATGGGAGATGCTCTTTCAAGATTAGTTAATATTGTTTTATGGCTAACTGGTGTCATTG
>CAZAZO010000044.1:0-7625 GCA_964489675.1 Candidatus Woesearchaeota archaeon
CCCACTTCCCAGCATCTCCAGAATCCAAAGCAACCTTCCCGCTTCCCAAATCTCCCCAGCTAGAACCTGCCTCATGCAGCCTACCCAAAAATGCCTCAGTTCTTTTATCTCGCTCTTGCCTACTACAATTTTCCCCTTCTCCAGTTAAACTATATATATTCCCGATAACATAACCCTCCTTCATAAATCCCTCTAACTCCTTGTCAAAAAAAACATATGCCCTCTCATTCTCAGTATAACTTCCTCGCCATCTAGAAATCCCACCAGAACTCAAAAGAACCCTCCCGTCCCGCATCTCTCTCCAATCAAAACCCGCTTTATCCAAATCTCTTAATAATTCCCCGGGCGTTCTCTCTTCTCCTTCTCCAACACAAGCCCCCTCGCCTCCAACTAAACCATATATTTTTCCTACAGCCTTCATGCTATCTACCCACCTCAGACAATCTCGATTTACAATTTACTGCCATATCTTTCATAACAAAAACACATTGCCAGACTTTATAAGGATTTCTAATATGTTACCATTTCAAAATTTATACAAGACTTACCTACGACAATTGCACTAGTTAAAAACATTAAGGAATTAGGGATGACTTAGCCTCTTAACTTTTCCAAATTTCATTAAACGCTTGTTTTAGTGTTTCGGCAAAAATACCATCTTTGATTAAAAAACCTCTTGGCTTATTTGTTGATATATGTTGCAAATATTCAAAATCATCTACGACTCCCCATTCTGCCTCATTTTTTAGATTCATAATTTTTGTTTTAGTATTTTTATTTTCTCTCTTTTTAGCCAATGCTTTTGCATTTGTCGGTAAAATTATCTTTGCCTTTGCCTTAAGTCTATTTCTTGTTTTATGATGCTCATCATAAAAACTAATTAATTTCTCAAAAGCTTCTTTTTTTGCAGCAAAGATATATTCATTTGAGGACTTATTCAAGTTTGCATTTATCTCATGCCACATTGATTTTATGCCGTTAATTCCCTCGAAATATTTATATCCTGATTGCGGCGGATTTATAATTGGTTTTGTTTTTAATTGTTTTACTATTTTATTGATTTTTGATTTTTCCTCTTTTATTAGCCTGACCTTTTCCTCAAACAATTCATTTAAAACTTCAGGATTTCCTGGCATAAAAATCTTAATGTTGTTTTGTAGGCGGTAACTTATTAATCCCTTTTTTAATAATTTTTCAAGAATTGTATAAATATTTGATGAAGCTATGCTTGTTTGTTTACACAATGTTCCCGTTTTAGCTTCTTGGAGCTCTAAGAGTGCTAAATATGCTTTCGTTTCTTGTTCAGTTAAACCTATCAGCTTAAGGGTCTTTAAAATTTCTTCATTCATCTACTATTTATGCATAGTAGGGAATATTTAAATATTTCTATTATTGAGTTGCTATATGAAAGTAATAACACAAAAACAATGCCAAATTTTGACTCAATTTGAAAAAGAGCTGAAAGGAGGTATCAAACAGAATGAAAGAAAAATATAGAATAGAAGATAAGACTACTTTGGGAATTAGTGGTATTAACTATGAGCTAAATGATGGTGAAATATCGAGGGGGAGGGATTTTACTCGACACTTTTCGCCGAAGATTATCATGGAAGCTTGTGACGAGAACGGTTATTTCGATCCAACACTCGCAGATGCTTATTTTAATCCTCGTGAAGAAAACATGCAAAAGCTAGAAGGCGTACTAGAATTTTCTTCTTTAGAAAATATTGCAAACTATAAATATCGTTCGGAAGGATATGAGTCTACTGTAAAGTATAGCCCTGCACTAGTTGATGCTGCTCGCTGTAAAGAAATGAGATCTGCTGATAATGCAAGAGTTAATCAAGTTTATTTTGGCGGGCCCGAAGGCTTTAAATTTTCACATGAAGAATGGCAGAAGCTGGATCGCCCAACTGTAATTTGCGTAAATAAAGTTATAGAGATCTCCAATAATGAAACAGAGTAGACGTCTTATAAAAATCCTAACGAAGGCTTGATAGAACAAAATGAAAAAAAATGAAAATAGCAAATCCGATGAGGAATATGAGTGTGTCGTAAGAATAGAGACCCTTGAAAGCAAATTCGGCCCCTTCACATCAGAAGATCCAGCAAGAGAATATGCCACAATTGTAAATGAGAGAATTCGCAAACAAAAAATGGGTATTTTTGAAGATGGATATCTTGGAACCCTACAATTTGGATCATATCTTGAAAAAAAGACCCTCAAGGCAAGAGATTTGCTTTGGTATGAGGATGACAATATTGGTGATTTAAATTATGAAGAAACTTATCAAGATTTTTTGAAAACGATTAATATGTGGATTGACAGAGGATTCCCCGATGTTGTCTGCCAAGGAATCCTTGTAAGCACTCACTACTTAGAAGACTGGATTGAAGAAACGTCAATCCAAAGAGGCAATACGTCAAGAGCAATTGGAATTCACTTAAAAACTAGAAGATTTTTTGATGCTGGACTTCTCGCAGAAAGACTGGGCAGGCCAAATCTTGCATTACAAATTTATAGAGGAGGAATTAATTATTACACTGACCTAGAAGGTGAAATGGCAGATAAAAAACCCGTATCTTGCTACGAAAGAAATATTGGGCCTAGGAGAGAACTTTGCGAAAGAAATTTAAAAGACCTCTCTCAAAAAAACACCACCGCCCCTAAACCTTCCTCAAAAAACTAATCCCAGCAGCCTTCCGAATCAACCCCTTCCTGTTCTCCGGTATGCTTTGCCGCCGCGCCCTTTTCATATATCTAATAACCTTTTTTCTTTTTTTCTTAACACTTAACTTTTTATTAGTATGCGGACCACCAATACATCCCCCCACGCAAAACAAAGCATCTAAAAATTTAACCTTTGGATCTGGATTCTTCAAAAATTCAATCAATTCACCAATCCCGTCGATCTCTTTAAATTCATCCTTCTTCAAAATGTCTCTAACATGAGCAGTTTTAGCCAGGCCCCCTGCCAAAGGATAAATCTTCGTATAATCATTATAAAATTTATCAAAACACAAACTCTTGAATCTAAGCTTCTTCTCTTTTATCCCATATTTATTAAAAAGCTCTTTTAGCTGCTCATAATCAATCACAAGATCAATATCCTTACATCCATCAACTTCAACTTTTTTAAAATCACAAGGCGCAATAAATATCAATTTATGTTTTGGATAATGTTTTCTACAAATTTTACCCATAGCACTTAAGGGACTATCTACCTGGACCAATTGCTTTGCTAGCTTAGGATAATTATTTTTTATCGTACTAACAATCCCCGGACAAGGAGAAGCAATCATCATCTTATCTGACTTTTTCAAAATTTCATGATATTCTCTGTTAATCATCTTAGCTCCAAATGTTAATTCTACTACCTGATCAAATCCCAAATCTTTTAGCTGCTTAATAATGGACGGATATTTAAAATCAACAACAAAACTTGGAGCGACTAAAGCCACGCACTTAGAAGACTTCAATTCCTTTTCTATTTTAGAAACATCATTCTTTTTATTTGCCATTCTTCTTGCCTCCAATTTGACTTTTATAAAACTCCTTCTTCTTTATTCCCACTCCAATTTGCGGCCATTTATTAGCAAATGTCTTCGTGCTTTTATTTTGATAAATTACACCTAGCGGAATCTTTCCTGTCTTCGTATTATAATCAAATTCTTTCGCCAGCTTAAACCCTTCTTCTAAATTCCTATTGTCACTTGTCTCATACATATATTCATCTTTATTATTAATATCTTTATTAAATATCAAACAATCCTGAACTATCTCAACAAAACTAAATCCTTTATGCGCCATTGCTTTTAATAAAATATTCTTTGTATGTTCTATATTCCTAGCATTACATCTAGCAACAAAAGTAGCTCCACTAGCAAGCGCTAAAAGAATTGGATTCAAGGGTTTGCTTTCCTCGCCCTGCGGCTTAACTTTAGTCTTAAACCCTTTCTGACTAGTTGGAGTGGATTGGCCCGTAGTCAAAGAATAGCTTTGGTTATCGTGAACAACTAATGTAACATCCATATTATTTCTAAAAGCATGCGGTAAATGCCCCATCCCTTCTGCATAAATCGCCCCATCCCCCACAAAAGACAAAACCTTCAAATTAGGGTTCCCCATATAAACACCCTCCGCTGTCGGAAGAGCCCGCCCATGAAGACAATAAATCGCAGACAAATTCAAATAATCAAATATCTTCGCATGACATCCAATGTCTGTTGTAATCGCAAAGTCTTTTTGAGAATAACCATTATTTTCAATCATATGAGAAACAGCGTCCTTCACACTTTCAAGTATCATAAAATTTGGACACCCCGGGCACCAAGTAACATCTTCTTTTGTGCCTAAGTTTTGTTTTGTCTTGGGGGATTTGGGTTTGGGTTTGGTTTTTGATTTTTTCATTTTAAATAAACTTCATAACCTCATTTAATGATTTTTTCTTTCTTAATAAAATTTTAGAATCTATTTTTGGATAACCAACTAAAACGCTCGCAACGAGTTCCTGATTAGATGGAATGCCTAAAAATCTATTTAATTTTTTCTCAAATCCATTAATAGTTCCCACCCAGCAAGTTCCAAGCCCTTTCTCAACAGCAGATAGCATCAGATTCTGAACAGCAGCAGATATACTAGAAATATCACAAGGAAGAACATATGATTCTTCTTTTCTCTCTTTTTGTCTATATGCCAATATAATATGTGGAGCATCTCCTAGATTTTCATAAAATTTTTTTGCAATCTTTTGGATTTTTCTTGTTTTCATATTTGCCTGTTTTAGATTTCTTGTTTTCAGAATCACCTCAAATTTCTTTTTAGTCTCCTGGGCTATAAAATCCCTCTTGCTCTTAGAACTCACAATATAAAATCTCCAAGGCTGAAGATTAGCAGCAGAAGGTGCTTTAGTCGCATTTTTAATTAAATCTCTTAATACTTTCTGTGGAACTTTCTTTTTCTCAAATTCCCTTATGCTATGCCTGCCATCTATCGCATTTTGTAATTTCATCCCCTCTTCACCCCCCGAGTTTCCTTAACACCCCTTTTCTTAATCTCACCCCTTAATTCATCCCGCCAAAACGGCCGCCCATCATATTTCAAAATTCTGTTTTTTTGCCCAATCGAAATTCCCGTAGCCTCCCTGATAAGCCGACCCAGTTGCCCCGTTTGATTATTCTCAACCAAAATAACTCGTCGAGCCTTTTCCATTTCCAACTTTATCTTTTTTGAAAACGGCTTAACATACACTACTTGCATAAATTTTACATCCAACCCGGAAATGGCATCCACAATTGCCCCCTTAGTTGAACCCCACCCCACAATTAAATTTTTAGAAACTCGCGTTACATAAATTATAAGACCTTCAAAATTTTTATCCACGTCTTTTTTTATTGCCGAATATTTTTTCATTCTAAGATCCATATTCTTTTTTGTTAGTCTATCACTTTCCGTAGTGTTGCCAAATTTATTCTGTTCATAACTAGACGCCTTAACAATAGTCTTGCCTGGCAAATCTCTATTAAACTTTACTGAAAGATATTTTACCTTTGGATGAACAAATGAATATTCACTTTCCGCCAAATGCTTGTCTGATAAAATTATTCCAAGAGTATTATATTTATATGTAAGATAAAGAATTTCATTTGTTATTCTAACCGCCTCTTCTGCGTCCCCTGGGGCTGCAACTATTCTTGGAAATTCTCCATGCCCAGACCTAAGAGCAATATCTAAGTCTGCTTGAGCAGTATACGTTGGAACACCAGTGGCTGGACCCGGACGAGATGTTAAATAAACACAAAGTGGAATTTCACTTTGTCCCTGCATAGAAAGACTCTCCCCCATCAAATCAAATCCGCCCCCACTAGTTCCAGTCATAGTAATTTTACCAGAAAAGCTACTCCCAAGAGCCATTGAAGCACATCCAATTTCACTCTCCCCTTGAAAAACCATCAATTTGTCCGTCTGCATACCTCCCAATTCATGCAAAACACCAGTAGAAGGAGTCATAGGATAAGCAACATACAAATTCAATTTTGATTTAACAGCTCCAAGTGCAACCGCCCTACTTCCAGTCATAATAACACTATTCCCCTCACCCTTAGGTAGTTCATTTTTCCTATGATACTTTCCATAAACTTTCTCCGTTAAATCAGCCGCATCTTTTCCAAATTCATTTAGAAGTTTTGTTCTAAGTCTATTTTTAGGAAATCCTATTTTTGCAAGATACTCAATTGCCATTAAAATATTTAAATTCCTACCAGCATCTTTAAATTTATCAGCAGAAACCACAAAGCCATTTCTCGCAAGAGATCTTTTATGAACTTTTTCTGTATTTTTATCAAGTGCTAAAATTGCATCATATTTTTTAACAGAAGAATTAATTGGATTTTTTGAAATTGAAATTATATTAAAATTGTGCCCACCTCGAATCAGCGAAGGATAGTCCCTATAATTAAAAGTATAATATCCATACTTAGTCAAAAGCTCTGTTATGATTGAAGAAACCTTATTGATTCCTTGTCCAGCTGCACCTCCAATTAAAATTGTTTGCTCGATTTTCTCACCTCAAATTTAACAAACAATTTTGGTATATAAGGGTTATGGCTTGGCTGCATTGTTAAGTTAGCGGGACTTACGGAGTAATTAACTAATCAGCTATAAAGCCATGAGAATCCCAGAATTCCTTATATTGCCTATTGGCTTCTAATTGATCATCTAACTCTGTTCCTTCATAACCCATTTCAACCAGTTTTTCTCTTGTTGCAGGAAAAGAAGGTGCGTTTTCGCCTGGAAAGATTGTATAAAATCCATGCTTATCTTCTCCGAGAGGGCCAGCCACCACAACCATCTGGCTTGTGGGTTTTTTAGATACTCCACTTACAATATTTACTAAATAATCGTCTTTCCCTCTAGGTTCGCGGGTTACAACTGCTTCAGCTGGCAAGCTTCCTAGTTCGATCAATGAATTATAACCAATTGGTCTCCCAACATCAACTTCTCTAACCAATCTTTCTCCAGCATAATCCTGAATTTGCTCAGAAGCACAATCTACCAAAGATCTTGCATCTAGAAAAGCACCTTTTGTAAAATAAGAGCCATGAGTTTCACTACCTTCAAGATGTCTTTCCAAATGAGCTAACTGCCCAGGATTATATTTTTCAAAGCTATAATCTTCTATTCCCATGTTCGCATGAAAAATTCTTCATATATAAACTTTTCGTTAGTTTAAATTAGACCCAATAAGATTACAAATAAAACTCCCAAGATTAAAGAGAAAATTGTCTGATGATCTGTACATCTGCAGCAAGAGCTTGGAATCAACTCATCTGCCGTAATGTAAATCATAAGACCTGCAGTTGCCCCCACAATAAAACCTATCATTGAATTTGAGATGAATTGAAATAGCGCATTGGCTATTAAAAAACCGATAAGAATAGGTATTGCGGTTGAAGAGGAGATTAAAAAAGACTTTAGGCGTTTCCCAGTACAATGATAGTAGGGGGCAGAGGTGCAAATTCCCTCGGGGATATTATGAATTGCGATAGCAAGAGCAATCACTAAACCAACTTTCATTCCTGAAACAGAGCCTAATGCAATCGCCATCCCCTCTGGCAGATTATGT
>CAZAZO010000045.1:0-7624 GCA_964489675.1 Candidatus Woesearchaeota archaeon
AAGATGAGGTTATTATTCATGAGCTAATGCATATTCCTAAGGCTTTCGGAGGAGGCTTTATTCACCATAATGTCGTTAATGAAAGAAATGTGAAGCGGGTTTATAGGGAGTATTTGAAGAAGAAGGGGGTTAGGGGGTGGGGTTGAAATTGTTTGTTTATACTGACGAGAAAAATAAGAAATATAAAATTAAAGTTAGGCCAGTTTCTGTTTTCTCGATGGGCCTTATGTTTAGAAAAAAATCTCTTCCACTTTTGTTTGACGTAGGAAAAAGTCGAGAGTTTGGTATCCATTCTTTTTTTTGTAAGCCGTTTAAGGCGATTTGGCTCGATGATAAAAGAAGGATATTAAAAGTTATCGACGTGAAGGGGTGGCGGCTTAATCTCCGAGGGGAAGGAAGATATCTTTTAGAGATCCCTGTAGAATAGTGTCATTTTCTCGACGGGCCTTAGAAACATTTAAATACTTATTTTATCTTTGAAAAGTATCAAATCAAAAGGAGGTTGATAAGATGGGAAAAATTGTTGTTAAAGGAGCAGTAGAGCGTAAAGCAGGTCACCTATACTATGTTGATGGTAAGGGAAACGTGTGTGAAGCTAAGATGGCTCGAGGTGGCAAAAAGAAAAAGAAGAAAGCAGTGAAAAAGGCTGCTAAGAAGAAAGTTGCTAAGAAAGCTACCAAGAAAAAAGCTGCTAAAAAGAAAAAGAAGAGATAAACCTTTTGATTTTTAATTTTATACTCATGGACTTAATTCCAAGGGAAGGGTTAAGTCCATTATTTTTTATTATTTTTTTGACCGATATTTTTTGCTTTGTTAATGCTGGATTATATTTGTTGTTTTAGAAGTTGTTTATTGGGATTTCTTTAAATTATTCCCATTTCTTTCCACGCTTTATATTTTTTCATATTTGCTTGTATGAATGGATTGCCTTCTTTAAAGAATTTTTCCACGCTTCTAGAATATTCAAAACGATCTATGTTTCTACCAAAGATGTGGGGAGGGTAGTCCATTGCTTTTTCTGCTCCAATAACTTTCCATCTCTTTGCTCTGTCTTCAATATTTGTGATAGTTTCTCTTTTCTTTAAGCTTTCGAGTGCTCTTCTTGCAATCTCATATGATAATACGCTAAAGAATAGGCTAATTTCATCTTTGCAATTAGAAAAAGCTTTGACTGGGACCGGCATGCTTCTTGCGATTCTTGGACCGTTTAAGGTATTAAAGGTCGAAACCTCACGAGAGATCATGGCAGGATAAACCATGTCGCCTGTTTTCTCTTCAAGTGAGGGCTCTACGTAAGAATAATCTATAACTATTTGTTTTGGTCTACCGCGCCCCCTGTGGTGGGGAAATCTCAACCTAAATCTTGGACCCTTTAGTTGATATAGTCTTCCAACATTTCTTCCTTCCATAAAAGATATACTGCATTTTTATTAATAAATATTATTGTACTAGAAAACATATGTCTTTTACTGTTTTTCTTCCCAGTTTTTTATCGCTTCTCTTAATGTTTCTTCGGCTAGGTGCGCGCAATGATGTTTTAATTTAGGAAGATCTCCTAGAGCCTCTGCTATTTCTTTGTTTCCGATATTTTTTGCTTCTTCTATAGTTTTTCCTTTAACAAGCTCAGTTAGGACAGAAGAAGTAGAAATGGCGGCTGCACATCCAAATGTTAGAAACTTAATATCTTTAATTTTGTTGTCTTCGATTTTAAGCATCATTTTCATAACGTCTCCACAGCTAGGATTTCCTTTTGTGCCTTTTGCGTCTGGGTTTTCCATTTCTCCCATGTTTCTGGGATTTTTGAAGTGGTCAAGTACGTTTTTGTTATAGTTTGTATTTGTCATTTTATTTTTTTGGTTTTTCTGCCATTTCATTTAATTCTTTGATTAGTTGTTTTGGGTCTAGGCCGTGTGCTAGCGCTCCTTGCTCAATTGTTTCTAATTGTGCCATTGGACATCCACCGCACATTAGTCCTCTTTCCATTAAGAATTCAGCTGAGCCTGGAAATTCATTTATTAGCTCGTAGAAAGTTAGGTCTTTTGTGATTTTTTGTTTTTTAGATTTCATTCTTCATCCTCCAATTTTAGAAATTTTTTTAGAAGGCTTTTTACTTCTTTGCTGAATTGTTTTTCTAGTCCTTCTTTAATGTCAAACCATTGCCATTCTTTAAATTTTTCAGGTTCCATCAGCTTAGGCTTTTCATAGATAGAACAAATAAAAACCATTACTTGATCATCTTTCCAAGAACCTTTAACCTTACCAGCGAAGTTGACAATCTCTAAGTTATTGCCCTGAATACCAATTTCTTCAAATACTTCTCTTCTTATTGTCTCTTCTACTTTTTCTCCTTCATCACATCTTCCTCCAGGAAAATTCCATACAGAAAGATTTTTCTCTGGATAAACTCGATTTCCTAGAAGTATTTTTTTATCTTTAATAACAACTGCGGCAGTGCAAAGATTATTTCTTTTGGCCGTTACGTTTAATGCTTCTTCTAATTTCATTCTTCATCCTCCAATTTAAATGGGCTCATTTCTCGAAGTTTTTCAACACTTGTTTTAATATTTTCTATTAGGTAGTCGGCTTTTTTGTGATCCATATTGTTTCCGAGGGTGATCCTAAGGCTTCCGTGAATATATAGTTCGTCGACGTTGATGGCTTTTAACACTTTGCTTTCTTCTAGTTTTTTTGATGAGCAGGCAGAGCCAGTGGAGACTTGAATTCCAGCTTCGTCTAAAAGTAGCATTAAGCTTTCACCTTCAATTCCGTAGAATGATACATTGATGTTGTGATAAATTCTATTCTCAATTGACCCATTAATTTGCACGCCTTTTATTTCTCGAAGTTTTTCAATTATATAATTTCTAATTTCTAGGATATGTTTTTTGTCAGTTTCAACACCTACTGCAGCAGCCAGCCCAATAATTCCGAGAGTGTTTTCAGTTCCGCTTCTAAATCCGAATTCTTGTCCGCCTCCGTAGGTTGTTGGTTTTATTTTGGTGCCAATTTTAGCGTATAAAAATCCGATACCCTTTGGTCCATTTATTTTATGGCCGGAAGCACTGATTAGGTCAATATCTAATTTACTTACGTCTAGATCTAACTTTTTAAAAGATTGAACAGCATCAGTATGAAAGTATACCTCCCTTTCTTTGCAAATTTTTCCAATTTCCTCAATTGGCTGAATTGTTCCAATCTCATTATTAACATGCATCACACTGACGAGAAGAGTGTCTTTTGTGATTTTCTTTTTTATGTCTTCAGGATTTATTAGGCCTTCGCTATTAACGGGGGTATAGTCTATTTTGTAGCCTTCTTTTTCTAGTTGTTTACATGTTTCATATACTGCTGGATGTTCTATGGTGGTTGTTATGATGTGTTTTTTTGTAGGATTTGCTAGAGCCGTTCCTCTAATTGCTATATTGTCGCTTTCGGTTCCGCCACTTGTGAAGATTATTTCTTCTGGTTCTGCCTTGATAAAGTTAGCAATTTTTTTACGAGCTTCTTCTATTTTTTCTCTGGCTTTTCTTCCCGGCCCGTGTTGACTGGAGGGGTTTGCAAAATGTTTCTCACAGAAATCATGCATATCTTTTAACACTTCTTCAGCTAGAGGGGTTGTTGCTGCGTTATCTAAATAAAGATTCATTTTTGACATTTGCAGCTGCAGCCTCCTTTGCAAAATGTTTTAGCATGAGAGTCAATTAAATCTAAAATTGGAATAATTGTTTTTTTATTTAGCGAATAAATTCTTTGCTTTCCTTTTTGCTCAACGTTTACAATATTGCAGCATCTAAGATTGGCAAGGGCGTGAGAGAGCTTGCTTTGTTCGACTTTCAATTTTTTAGAGAGTTCAGATACGTTAGAAGGAGATTCTTTTAATTTCTCAACTATTTGGATTCTAAGAGGACTTGCCAAGTTGCTGAAGAACATATAATATGTGGAAGGTTTCATATGAAGAAATGTTCATGGGAGTTTAAAAAGGTTACTGGGGGTTATTTTTCTCCCATTTTCCAGACTTGATTGAAGTATTCTCTAAAATTATCAGCTACAGTTTTTGAATGTATTAGTATAGCAATCGGAGAGGGCTTCCATGTTACAATCATAACATGGTCTTTAATTACATCTATATTCCCTGGTATTGGGAAGTCTACAAATCTTATGTTTAAATTCTTGGATTTTTTTGCAAACCAGGAGTTTTTGTATGCTGCGTTGCATATTCCCCTGTTTTTTATCCCCTTCATAAGTGGAGAAATGCTATTGTAAAATGTGTCGGACTGTTCTGCGTATTCATCATGATGTAAATAAAAAAATAATTCTTCTTCATTTCTTGAAGTATTTTTAAGCAACTTCTCATAAGCAGCTCTAAGGCCTTTCGTTCCAATAAATACCTCTGCTTCTTGACCTTGCTTTCCTTCTTGTAGTGCTTCTATTTCTGAAATAACTTCTTTTAGGGCTATCTTTTGTTTGGATAATTCTTTTTCTTTTTTGTCAATATATTTTAGCAGATTTGCGGGGGCTGCGGCTTGAAAATGTTTTGTTTTGTTTTTTATTATAAAACTAACAATTCCCTTGTCTATTAATCTATTTAATATATCGTATATATTGGAATAAGCAACCTTTGATTCTTTTACTATTGGGCCCACAGTAGAGCTGCCCAGTCTTGATAAAGACAAGTATACCTTTGCTTCACCTTCAGTCAATCCGATTTTTAGTAAATCATATATTTTATCGTTTACCATGTATTAGCTGTGTATTTTTGAGTATAAAAGTTTTACTATCATACACCCTGTACGGGGGAGATAATATTTATAATACTTAATTTCAACAATCTTTTAGGAGAAATAAAATGCCACCATCAGGATTTAGTCAAAAAGCAATAAATGGTTTACTTATATTTGTGTCTAGTTGCTATGAAGATCTGTTAGAAGAAATAAGACAAGGAAGGGATAAGTATGGGCGAGAAGTGGTAGAAGGAAAAGCTATTCAAAAAGAAATAAATCAGATAAGGGAGTATCTTGCAAAGTTTAAATTATAATTTTGAAGAAGGGGTGATAGGAAAATGAAATGGACGAACAACAAAGAACGCAAAGGCGTACTGATCACTTAGAAAAATATGAAGGAGCATCATTAGTTAGGCGAGTATTGGCTCAAGAGGCTACATTTCGTAATGAGGTTACTAATTTTTACGGCATTAATCATTTTTCCCCTGAGCTGGAAGACGGATACGGAAGGAATCCAGAGGAGATTCCTAATGAGTTAATAGATATTCTTAGTGAGTTTAGAGTAGAAGAAATTGATGTATTAAAGCTTAAATGTGGAGATGTAAGAAAAGATTATCGAAGATGGAATTCTCCGAAAATACACAGAAGGACTCTTTGTTCTTCTTTGGGAAGTTCGATGTCTATTTTGGCGGGTATATTTGGGATAACGGGTTTTTGTGTTGCCGGAGATTATCAGTCTGCTATTCTGTCGGGAACTGTAAGTGTTTTAACCTTGGGCAGTTTATTTCATTTTGGGATGAAGCCCCCGAAGGGAACTAATAATGAAGCTAATGAGTATAACAAACTAAGAAGTGCGGCATATAATGCAGATCGTTTTATGGATGAGCATTATAGAAGAGATTTTATTAAGAGGCACTTGTCAAAAGAAAATATTTAGCTCATTCTTGCCAATAAAAAACTTACCGCCCCACCATTCTCATAACGATATCTTTGAAGACTAAGGTGTGTTTGACCTTTAGATAAAAGTATCCAATTCCTGAGGCTAAAAGAGCTCCTAATGTATCAACGATTAAGTCTCCCATGGTGTCAATTAATCCTGACTTTTGCATGTTTAGCCCGAAGAAAGTATCCATCCCAAATTCAAATATTTCCCAAACAACACCTATTGCAATTGCAAATGAAAATGAAAAAAGGGCTATAGCATAAGCTTTGCTTTCAACTTGGTGATGCGCATATAGAAAGTAGAGTACAATAAAGCCGATGAATCCGAATATTATGGCTGAGCCCGTATGTAAAACTAAGTCCCACCACCAGAAGTGATGATAAAATGATAATGCTTCTCCTAAAAATAATGTAGCATAGATGAATATTAGAACTACTAGCTCAATTTCCATAGGAATAGAAAGGCTATATTTCCATTTGAAAAAATAAGGGATTAGAAGAAGTATTCCTACGATTACGGAAGTAAATAAAATTAGATAGTTTCCAAAAAATAGTGAATAGGCTGCGGCCACAATTAGGCTTGCGAACATAATCCACATAATTGTTAAATAAATTTTCCTAATGTGTTTTAGAGTTTTTGTTCTTTTTTTAGCAGCGGATGATTTAGCCTTGGAATTAGATTTATCACTTCTTTTACTCTTTTTCATAAAATAAGTTAGTCGAGGGGGTTTTTAAGGATTTCTAGATTTTATCACAAAGCATCTAGGTCATGAAATCTTGCTAGAGCATACATTTCCATCAGGTTGGTTATTGCCCCACTTGTACCCTCGGTATCAAGAGAAGTGTGAGGAAGATCTCGACCATAGATTCGTTTTACATGTTCTTGTGCAGAATCATATACGATGTCGGTATTAATTTCATTACGCAATCCTTTAGAGATTTCATCATAAACCCAAGATTCCCATGGGAATTTATCTGGATGCACAGCCGTGACTCCGGGTTCATTTTTCATAATTGATATTAAAACAGTGGTTGGTATTCTTCCGTGCCTGAGAAAGGTTGAAATTTTGCATACTTCCTTATCTGGGATTCCTAGCAAAGAAAGTCCGTTGCTGAAGTCAGGAGTTGTTTTTATTGCCTTACTCATTTTACTTCCTCTTTATCTATTGTCGCCAAAATAATTTTTTTCATCAAATGGCTTTGCTTCGGCTACGTCACTAAAATTATATTCTAATGTGGAGGTAGAGGGATCATATAAAGACCACTCTCTTGGCATAACCATCTCTGTTTGAATAGGCTCTCTCATTTGTATGGGTGCAGTAGTAATTCCTCTAGCAAAATCTCTAAAAGCATTATTTCTTAATTGACTTTCCATCCAAGCGCTTGCTTTTTTCCCAAGGCCGCTTTTTTTCAACCCTGGTCTTTTGTCAATAAAATTAATTCCTTTTTCATATAAGGCATCAGAAATTCCTAATCTTTCTCCTCTAGCCAGAGCATCGACTGCTAAGGCTGCTCCTACTGCTAATACAGTAGCTCTTGGAGAGGGTATAAGGTGTATTTTCTTTTTCATGTAAAACTAATGTGACAATACTTTATAAATCTTTCGGTAGTGTAACTACTACTTAAGAACAACAAGGTGTAAAATATGGGATTTTAGGCTCCGCTAATTGCGCCTACCGGACATCCTGCTTGAGCTTCGCTGCTGCAAGGAACCGCTTTTTTTGCTTTTGCTTTTCCGTCCTTCATTTCAAAACCTTCTGGGCATGTTGCAACACAGGCACCACATCCAATACATTTTTCTTTGTCTACTTTTACCATTTGTTTTCATTTACCTCCTTTTGAAGTTTTATTTGAATCAACATCCCCACCCGCAACTCAGACGACGCATTTTTGTTTATTTTTCTTCTCCCATATTGTCAAAAATGGTAGATCTTCGACCACCCAATTAGTCGAGCCCCCAA
>CAZAZO010000046.1:0-7496 GCA_964489675.1 Candidatus Woesearchaeota archaeon
CAATTTATGGATGCATTGTTTCAGATAGAGACCGAGAGTTAACGAGTCTACCTGCACACCACCTGATAAAACCAGGAGCAGCTCATATAGCTGACCGCGGCTACATTGTTGTTGATTCAGCAATGATTGTGGATATGGAGTTTATGAAAGAAATATTTAAAACACCTCTTGATCCTGAAACTCTTGGAAAAAAGAAAATAAAGGACAGAAATCCTCTTTATCCATCTGATATAGATACTAAACATTTCAATGCCAATGCTAAGATGTTGGTCAACATAAGACCTTTATTTATAAAAAATAGTCCTGATTTCTTTATGGAACTTGCTTCTCAGTTTGATTATAAGATAATACTGGGAGGTTTAGAGATAGTCAAGGATAAAAAAGCTGAACTGATTAATCCCCTGACACGTTTGATTGCAGAAAGGGTTGAAGAACATAATAAGTTCAATAACGATAATCCAATTCCTCATTTCAATAAAAGTGGGATTAAAGTTATTATTCAAGAAGCAATGCGGGTTGGTGGTAATGATTACCTAAATGCAGATTACAAGTCTTTGAGAAAACTAGTCAGCGATGCCGGAAAGATCGCCAGAGTAAATAAAGCAAAATGTACATCAAAAAAGCATGTTGTTGAAGCTATTGTGAATAAAGAAAAGACCATAGCACCCCATCTTAAAATTAGAGATCATATGTATAAAAATGAAAAGATCCCAATCTCTGTCACAGGAAAAGAAATAGGACAGATGAACATACTTGGAGTCAGTGAACAATTCGATCTCAGATATGGATCTGCAAACAGAATACAAGCTATAACATATCCCTCTATTAGCAAGGAACTCATCTTTAACATTGATAAAGCAACAGACCACTGTAGTATGAATTTTGGTAAATCATTTGAACTCGCTGTCCAATATCTCAGAGGAACTTACAATGAATTATTTCAGTTGGTGGGTGGCGTGGTAACTCCACCACAAACATACATTTATTTAGATGGAGATAGTGCTGGCGCACAGTTTGTATACACTCTTGTGTCATCTATCAGCGGATTACCAATAAATCAGGGTATTGCAGCAACTGGCGCCATCGATCTAAAGGGTAATATTTTGGGTGTTGGCGGTATTAAAGAAAAGGTAGAATCATTTTATCGATTATGTAAAAATATTAAACTCACAGGAGATCAGGGAGTCATAATACCCAAATCCAATAGTGCCGGCCTAAATCTAAGTGATGAAGTTTATCAAGCAGTAAAAAACGAGAAATTTCATATTTATTCCCACAGTCATGTCAATGAAGGCTATCAGATCCTGATGGGTAGGAAACCTGAAGATGTAAATAAGACTATGCAGGATAAGCTAAAGGAGAACTTATCTAAGTTAAAATCCCTCAGTGATCAATTGAAAACTGAGGCATAAATTAAATTTCTTGCAATAAATTACTGAAAACTTTCAGTTTTCTGAAGTTAAGAAAACCTGCATTTTCATTAACTTTATAAAATACAATTATTCTCTTAAAAACAACAGCCCCGTAGTGTAGCGGCCAATAATCCCTCGCTTGTCCAGGTATTGGTCATTCATCCGGGATTTTGGTGGCGAAGAAGTAAAACTTGCTAAAAATTAAAGCTTTTCGCTGAAAACGTCCCGGGACTTCGGTTCAAATGTCAAGGGAAATTACGCCCTGACTTGAAAGTCCGGGCGGGGCTATACTTTTCTAAGTTGTTAGCCCCTTGACCAATTTTTGTCCACGCAGCTTAAATTCTAAGCCGTCCTTATTGGATTTTAGGAGGACAAAAATGAAAAAAGAAATAGACATATACGATTTCGAGCGAAAGTTCAAATCCGCACTAAAAAACCTTGAACGTGCACCTATTTCCAACAAAAACAAAGAACTAATTCTACAATTCAGAGACCAATGCAGTCTAGACAACCTAAGCCAAGGAAGAATCATAAGATACATCGTAGTACTAAGAGACTGGGCCAAAATCCTAGAAAAAGACTTCGACAAAGCAACCAAACAAGACCTGATGAGCGCAGTCAGAATCATACAAGAAAAACAAAACTACACAGCCTGGACAAAGGCCACCTATAAGAAGATGCTCAAGAGATTTTATAGATGGCTCAAAAACAATCCTAACCCTGAAGAAATAACATGGATTAAGAGCAATATTAAACGTTCAGAGCAAAACTTACCAGCAAATGGAGATTTGCTTACAGAAAATGAAGTTAAAAAACTTATTGAAGTGGCTGAACATCTTAGAGATAAGGCATTAGTATCAACACTTTATGAAAGTGGTGCAAGGATTGGAGAAATTGCTTCTTTACAAATTGGAAATGTGAAAATAGATGAATATGGCATAATTTTACACGTTAAGGGAAAGACAGGATCCAGACCTATAAGAATAATTGCCTCAACACCACACTTAATGGCCTGGCTTCAATGCCACCCTTTAAAGGACGATGCTAATGCGCCTCTCTGGATAAACACAGGAAATGTCAACCATTATAGTATGGCAAAATATGATGCTATTAGGAATATGCTCATAAAGCTATTTGCAAAAGCAGGCATGAAAAAACGTGCAAACCCCCATATGTTCAGACACTCTCGGGCAACATTCATGGCAGACCACCTGACTGAATTCCAGATGAACCAATATTTTGGCTGGATACAAGGAAGCAACATGCCAAGCACATACGTGCACATGTCTGGAAAGAGGATAGATAACTCAATACTGGAAATGAATGGTTTGAAAAGGAAAGATAGCTCAAATGAGAGCAAATTAAAGCCTAAAGTGTGCAATCGATGCAGAACCATAAATGAAGCAGATTCAAAGTTCTGCAGGAATTGCGCAGGAATACTGGACATGGAAACCGCCTCAGAAATGCAGGCCAAAGAGATGAAAGAGCAGGAAATGAGAAAAAAATCAGATCAGCTGATGAACCTTCTGATGAAAGAACCTAAACTTGGAGAAGTGATCAGGGATAAGCTCAAGGAATTAGGCCTGGAAGATAAAGGAACTGTCTGATCCTCCGAGAACTCTATATAATATAGGATGACCTCTTAATAGGTATGGTAAGCAACCACATGGTAAAATTCTTAGTGGACGAAGAACAGTTCAGACGGATCAAAGCAAACGCCTCAGCCAAAGGACACCAGACAATATCCTCATACCTAAGAGACCTGGCCCTGAACAGGGATTTGAGGTTTGAGAACAGGATACTGGAAATGCATGCTGCAGTTGCAGAAATACATGTAGCAGTTGTAAAAAAAGAAGAAAAACCAAGAGCTGAAAAGATTGAAAAAGACATGAGATTAGAAGTAGAGGTTCCGGAATGGATACAGATACTGAATAAGAAGTTGAAGAAAAAAGAATAAGAGTCCATAAATCTATTAAGAAGGTGAGGTTTCTTTTTGAAATTCTAATTTTTTAGAAAATTTGGCATCTGTTATCATATTAAGCCAATCTGAAAGATTCGGATATTTATCTATTTTAGTGCTAATATTAATAATACATTGATGTAATTGGCTTTGTAATGTGTTAAAATCAATTTCTTTAAATTTTGTTTTTCCTTCGTGAACTAATTCACTTCTTAAAGTATATAGTTTTTCAACTAACTTATGTACAAAAAGGCGTGCTTCTTTATTTGAATAGTTAATAAAGGCTAATCTTTCGGCAAGATTTTTCTTTTTTTCTTCATTTTTGTCCTGAATAAGTAAACTTTCTAATGCCGTAAATAATCTAAATAAATTATCTTCATTTTTAGCTCTATGTTTTAATATTTCAGAAAACCATCTTATAGACACAAGAAGCTTATTTTCTAAATCTGTTCTTTTGGATTTATCCTTTTTTAAGATCAAATTTAAATTTTTTAAACCAGCTTCTTCTTTTAATACTTTAAATCTTTCTTTAGTAAAGTGGCAATTTCCAGTCCTATCTTTCCAAACCATAGAGGCATGAATAGTTTTTGTTTCTTTATTGTAAAGATTCCCTTCATATTTTCTTGGAGAATTATAATTGCCTAATATACCAAAATTTTGATATATATTAAAAAATCTAATTACACTCAATGCTTCTTCTATTAAATTAGCTCCTTTTTCATGAGCTTTTATTTCTTCTCCGGCATTAACACTACAATAAGCAACGCATTTAATATTATAAAAATCTTTAAATTCCTTCGGAGTATCAAGTAGATCAAAATCTTTATTTTTCACATATCCGTTGTCGTAAAATATTTTTTCATAGTTTTTCTTCGAGAATGGAATAAATTGAACTCTTCCAATTTTAAATTTAAATTGGATAGACAAATTTTCAATATATTCAGGAATAATATATTCCCTAGACGCGGATAAATCATTTTTTAGAGTATCGAAAAAAGCATCTATGATTGCTGATTTGTCTGTGTTCTTATTATACTGTAAACTTATAATAAAATCATTTATTTTGTTTTTAACAAACTCAGAACTATAGTTTTCTCCAATTTCTAGTTTATATGAAAAAATCTCATCAACTAAGGTATGCAAAATTGAATGATATTGCTCTAAATAAACAAGAGATCCATATTCACTTACGGTAAACTGCTCATTTTTATTTCTTTGAGACCTCTTTTCTGAATTTCTTAAAAGTTCAAAACACTTATTTCTAAAAACTTCAATAAATTTCATCATTATATAAAAAAACTTATCTTATTTAATAATTTTCGTTCATATACATGAGTTTTTTAGCCAAATACCAAACAATTAAAAACTATTCTGTAAGTGAACGAAAGTATCCAATTTCTATTACATTCTCCGAGCCTCCCTTTTCTTCTTTCTCGGCCTTTTTCTTCTTAGATAAGACCTTGTAAGGGTCTGTAAAGGAGGAAATGAAAATGAATGGAAACAAAAAGCCAGGAAGATTGGAAACAATGTTTAAGAGCAGAACATATAGAAACCAGCTTGAAAAGAAGATAAAAGAAGCTAGAAAAGAGCTGAGAAGGTTTGATAGAGCAGTCAGTTCTGCAACTCGATTACAGAAGAAATATGATAACAGGATAAGCCAGTTAAGAGAAGCTACAGATGATATAAGCTACGAGCTTGGACTAGGCACAACAGATGCAGATAAACTATTATATATGGAAGAACAGGTTGAAACGCAAATAAACCAGTACGAAGCTCTCTTAATGGCAGCAAACAAACACAGGAACGAGCTGTTAAAAGAACAAATGCAGACAAGAACAAAGATAAGCGCATATGACTATGAAATCTTCCAAATAGGACTGGTGAAAGAGTTGCCGAAGTATTATTCGCTGGAAAGTGTGTGAGAGGAAAATAAAGAAGAAAAAATTTATCAAATAGTTGAATAATTGAAAGAAACCGATAATTATTTATTTAATATTTACTTTCTTAATAAAATGTTTTTTAGGTGGGTTGTTTTTAGTTTATTTATTTCATGTTTTATAGTTCTTGGAATAATTTTCATCTTAAATAAAAAAAGGAGACTTGAGATAATGAAATTCTCTATCACTATTTTTATGATAGGATTTTTATCTAATGAACTTATATCTCCTCTATTTTCACCTAGAATTGCTAATATCGAAATCGTTCCATTGTATATACAAGGGGATGATCCTGAAACTCCAGATGAAACTGTTAAATATTATACGATTTTTGATGTTGATTATGAAATAGAACTTCCTTTTTTTCCGCTAATAAATAAATTTAATTTAAAGCTTCCCGGAAAATCTAGAACGCAAAACATAGATATTATTATTTCACGTCTCGAAATTCATCCATATTATTTTATTGATTTAAAGGAACATCTTTTATCAAAAGGAAGTTTTTTACCATATGATACTATAGGTGGAATCCTACCTATTAGAATTAAATCAAGTTCGAGAGAAATAAAAAAAATACATATCCATTTACCAGTTCGAGAAGAAAACGATTTACATCATAATACCCTTGGAATAAGTGATCAATATTGGTGGACTCATACAAACATATTTCCTATAAAAACAACCGGAAATGCAGTAACAGAATCAGAAATGGTTTTCATAGGATATGGTCAAGATCAAAATAAGAATATTTTCAAATTTTATGATTTAATAATAAAAAGTCTTACGAATTTAGAAATTAAAGGCTTAAGAATTCCAATCACGAAAAATCACACTTTTTGTTCGGATGGTATAAAATTAAATAAAGAATTTGGTAGGTATATATCCATAGATTTAAATCCCAGAGAAATTAAACATATTTTAGCATATTCTAAAACAAGTAAAAAAATGGAAGACTCAGATATTCTTATAAATTTTTATTATGATTATGCTGAAGAATGTTATCCTGCCTGGCTAGAATATAAGGAAGTTGTGAATATGAATTAGTTATAATATTATTTGTAACTACCACTATTAATATAAAAAAATCTATTTTAATACCCATTCTTTCTCCGAGTCTTCCTTTTCTCTTTTCACGACCTTTTCTTTCTTAGGTGAATGACTTTGAAGTGTTTTTTATGCGAGAAAGAGCTGTCTAATGGCGAAGCATTGTTTTGCAGGACTTGCAAGGATTTCCTTGTGTTCAAGTATGGCAGCCTTGAAGCGTTTGAAAAAATCTGGAATAATAACCAAACAAGGAGGAAAAGAAAATGAAATGGCTAGCAATTTTATTTTGTTTAATACTGTGCTGTCTGCCCTTGGTCTCTGCAGTTGACCTTGATACAGAGATCAGTGACGAGGACAAAGCAACCTTTGATGCGATCTTAGAGCCTGTAATGAAGGTCTACAACTTTGTGAAGTATGCAGCCTCTGTTCTTGCGGTAATGGTATTATTGTTTGCAGGAATAAGCTATATGGCTTCTGGCAGCGACCCAAAGAAGAGAGATGGGGCGAAGAACATGGCAATGTACGTGATCATCGGTCTGGTTGTCATCTGGGCAGCGCCTCTGATAGTGAACTTCATAGCAGGTTAAAATGGGAAACAAACTATTTTTTTGGGGTCTTGCACTGTTTTTATTAGTGCAAGCTCCACTTATCTCTGCTTTTAGCTGCAGCATCTTCTCAGGCGAATTTGAAGAGATCTGCTTTTGGACCATAGAATCCGATCTGAGTGAAGAAGAAAAAGAGCTTTTGCTTCTCGTCCTAGAAAATCCTTCCCCTCAAGCAGTGGCCAAAATCCCACCACCCAAGCACAACATAGAACCATACCTTCAAAACCCAGAACCAGTCTCAATCACAAATAAAATCTCCCTATTATATAGCCTAGCTTCATTTGTCTTGGTTTCCAAATTGTTCTATAACCTAGCTAGGAAAAAGACAGGAGTGTTACAATGAAAAGAACCATCTTAATAATCAGCTTATTCTTGTTATTATTGCCTTTGGTCAGCGCGGGAGGAGGCTGCAGCCTGTTAAACCTGGCAGAATGCCTGCCCCAGAAAGCTTACGAGTTCATTATTGATGTGATAAACGCGCCCATACAGCCATTATTAGGCTTTGTAAGATCACTCTTGACAGCACCACCCGCTGTAA